>DAIBYH010000008.1 GCA_027424065.1 Candidatus Parcubacteria bacterium
ATCCACAGTTAAAAAGCCATGGCTTTTTAACTGTGGATGGCACGGCGATAGATTGATTCCCTAACCGGCGGAGGGGGCCGGAAGGAGCCGCACGAATGTGCGGCGGATGGGAAACCAGAAGGTGTCCCAGATGGGGGTCGGGGGTTTGATTGGAGGAGGGTACAGGATTCGAACCTGTGAGGGGATTTCTCCCCAACCGCATTTCGAGTGCGGCGCGTTAGACCACTCTGCCAACCCTCCGCGTTAAATATCATTGCGGCGCCTTCGACCACTCAGCCACCTCTCCTTCGCGGTTTATTGTAGCTATTTTTCAGGATAAGGCAAACCTAAGGTGGATTAAAAATATCTAAAATATCTCTTTATCCACGATCGTGAATAAAGAGATGTGAACTCTCTTTATCGACGATCGTTGATTAAGAGATGTGCCGTGTGGGTGGCGGTGCGGGGACCCTGCCTTATGCAGATTAAATTTTTCTTAAAGGACATTTTGAACCCATATTTTTCTTTGATAGAACTGAGGTATGAAAAATAAGATCATGGTTGGCGTCCTGATCGCTGTGGCGATGTGCGGGGGACAGGGAGTTTTGCCGGCCGTTGCGGCATATCGTTTTACGAGTTTCAAAGGTCGTCCGCCGATCCATGTCCGCACATCGGGAAGTTCCGTACCGCAGGGGATCTCTCCTGCCGAGATCAAGAGCATCTACCGTCTTCCGGATTCGGGCGGATCCGGAACTATCGCGATCGTTGATGCCTATGATGATCCGACCATCGAGAATGATCTCGGTGTTTTCGATGCGGCCTATGGATTGCCGGCGTGCACGATAAAGAACGGCTGCCTGGAGAAGCGCAAAATGTCCGCAAGCGTGAAGGCGGACAGCGGCTGGGCGCTTGAGGAGGCGCTCGATGTGGAATGGGCGCATGCTATCGCGCCGGCGGCGAAGATCCTGCTTGTTGAGGCGCGCACGCCCTCGGGGGCGAACCTCTTGGGCGCCGTTGATTATGCCGCGAAACGGAAGGACGTCGTTGCGGTCTCCATGAGCTGGGGCGGCGCTGAGTTTCCGGATGAGGCGTCCTACGATGCTCATTTTTCAAGCCGCTTCGGCGCGGCGTTCTTCGCGTCATCTGGTGATGACGGAGCGGGCGTCAGCTGGCCTGCAGTGTCACCGAACGTCGTCGGTGTCGGCGGGACTTCGCTGGAGCTCTCGTCCGCGGGAAAGCTTGTCGCCGAGTCGGCATGGTCGGGCAGCGGGGGCGGGGTGAGTGCGTATGAGATCCAACCGGATTATCAGAAATCGTACGCCGTACCGAAGGCAAAGGGCATGCGGGCGGTTCCGGATGTTTCGTATGATGCCGATCCGGCGTCGGGCTATGCCGTTTATAAGACAACTGGTAGGTCCAAAAAAGGCTGGTATACCGTCGGCGGCACGAGTGCCGGTGCGCCGCAATGGGCGGCGATCGCGGCGCTTGGCCGTTCTGCGACGCTCGGAAAACTGTATGCCGACAAGGCGTTATCCCGTCCGTCGAGATTTTTTCGGGATATCGCGAGCGGTTCGAACGGTGACTGTGCGTACTACTGCGATGCCCGGCGGCGCTACGATTATGTTACCGGTCTCGGAAGTCCGCAGACGGCATATTTCTGATCGTCAGATAATGGTGTCGCCGCCGCGCCTTCCGGCGATGGCGCTTCCGAGGGTCCAGTCGTCATAGCCATGGAGAAAGAGGGCGATCGTGACACCGAAGAGAATGATGTGCGGCCAGACCGCTTCGCCGAAGAAGAGGATCGATGCCGTAAGGAATGCCGTAAAGACGAGCGCCGTGAATCGCACCTCGATACCGAAGAAGAAGAATGCCGCAATGGTCGTTTCCACGAGAAATGCGCCAAGGACAACGAAGAGGGGGGCGAACGCAAAGAAGTTCGTGAGGTGGTATCGGTTCACGGTGTCCAGGGCGAGGTTGCTGTGCAGGAATTTTGCATAGAATGATGCATAGAAGAGCGAAATACCGAACAGGACGCGGAGGATGGGGAAGCTGTACTTTTCCATTGCCGCGAAGAACGTTCCCTTGCCGCCGCGTCCGAGGAGGCGATCGATGGATCCGCTGCCGCTGCCGAGAATGAGAATGACGAGCATTTCACCGAAGTAGTTCGCGTAGGTGAACATGTAGGCGTGGAAAGCGGCGACCGCGACCCCGAAGATGCACAACCCGATCACTGCGCCGATGCGGCTTCGGTAGCCGATGAGGACCATGAACCCTGCAACGAAGAGCGCGGCGCGGAGGGTGACCGCAAGCGTTGAAGAGAATCCGGAGAGGGGAAGCTCGGGTCCGAAGATCGCACTGAACCATCCCGAAGCGAGAAGCGCCGATCCGAGCGTGAGGCGGCTTGCAAGCGGCGCCCATGCTTTAAGGTTGGCGAAGATGCGGACCACGCGCTCCCTCCGGGAAAGGAAACGTCCGAGGAGGGCAACGGCAAGAATGAGGAGTGCGACGCCGGCACCCCAGGAAAGGAATGTGCCAAGCGCCCCGGGGATCGCGGAGAACGGGTTTGGCGAAGGCGTCGCGAGTGCCTGCGCGATCTCTCCCGGCGTGAGGACGTAGACCTCATGGGCCGATGCTGCGAGCGGAAGGATCAGTGCGAGGGTTGCACCACAGAGAGCGGTAAAGCGTAATTTCGTGTTTATCTTCCCCATAGAACATATGGTATCATAAAGGCATGAAGATCGAGTGGCGCAAGGTGACATGGTATTCCAAGGCGATCGCCCTCGGGTTGTTTGT
Source organism: Candidatus Parcubacteria bacterium (assembly GCA_027424065.1). Taxonomy (GTDB): domain Bacteria; phylum Patescibacteriota; class Minisyncoccia; order UBA6257; family 2-01-FULL-56-20; genus CAJAQL01. The sequence goes on from DAIBYH010000008.1 coordinate 2,773, forward strand.
TCTGCTTCCCTTTTTCGGATTCTGGTTCGGTGCGAGCTACGGTGCGGCGCGGCAGCATACGGAAGATGTTTTCGCTGTTTCCCCGGCCGCTGCGCCCGTGAACGCATTGCCGGCATATTATGAAAATACGGCAGCATGGCAGACCGACGGAAACTTTTCCGGATGGAGCATCGCCTATCCGATCGATTTTCCGACGACGGACAATTACCGTCCCGCGTCGATCCCGAACTGGCGGCAGGGAACGCCCGGCGGCCCCGGGATCCAGATGTTCCGCCTGACCATTCCGAAGGTGTTCGAGCCGCAGACCAATTTCAGCGATGCGGCACTGACCGTGGGTATGAGCTCGAGCTCGGCAGCGGTGGCGCAATGCCTGGTTCCCGAATCGACCTATCGTCCGCAGCCGACCTCCACGGTCGATCTCAACAGCATTCCTTTCACGGTCTTCCATTTTTCGGATGTCGGCGCCGGCAACCTGTATGATACGACGAGCTACCGGACGATCCATGCGGGCGCCTGCTGGGCCGTTGAGTACACCATCCATTCCGCGCAGCTCGGCAATTATCCTTCATCCTACGGGCTTCGGCAGTTCGACGCCGCGAAACTGCAGGACGTGCTGAGCCGCATTGTCGGAACATTCAAATTCGATTAAGACATTGCTTTCATGAACGAACGGGCAAAAAAGATCAGCGTCATCGTCGTTTTCCTTCTCGTCATTCTTTTCGGAATCGGACAATTTTTTGCGTTCTCAAATCCATCGGCTACGGGTGGAAATGGAGCAGGGAGTTCCGCTTCCGCGCCTTCGTCGCCGTCCCCCGTGGCAACCGAGGTGATCCATTACATGCCGTCCGTTCCGGCAAGTTCGACGCCGGTCGCCAAGGGTTCCTGTTGGACCAATTCGATCGCGGCGCCGTATCGCGCCGATGCTTGGCGGTGCGCCGTGGGAAACGGGATCCAGGACCCGTGCTTTGAACTTTCCGGCAGCACGAGCACGCTCGTTTGCGGCATGGATCCGGCGAACCCCGCGGCGACCTCCACATTCCTCTTGTCCCTCACGAAGCCGCTTCCGGCGGCCCTCGGTATTCCGCCGGCGCCGGCAAACTGGGCCTGGCTCGTGAAGCTGCAGAACGGAGAGATCTGCGCTCCTTTCACGGGAACCATGCCGTTCGCCGCGGGCGGCGAGACCGCCGAATACGGTTGCGCGCCGCAATATAAAGGAGACGATCGCATGATCTTCGGGGGTCTCGATGCTTCAACGAGCGTCTGGACCGCGCTCGTCGGTACGCTTGCGACGGGGAGCGGTACTTTTCCTCCTCCCATCTCTGCGTCCTCGGTCGTTCCTGTCGCCGCGGTCTGGCAATAGATTTCCGATACCATAACGAACCATGTCTGACGCATCACACGAACCCCAGAGCGATCTGCAATCCCAGCTTGCGAAGATCCGCCGCTCCGGAGAGGAGCGGGCGGCAGAACGCCTGGCGGCGCAGCTCGGTTATCCCTATGCCGATCTTTCCAAAATGCCGGTCTCGCTTGATGCGGTGCGCCTGATCCCTGAGACAACGGCACGGGACGCGAAGATCGCGGCCATTGAGGCGCGCGATCATGCGATCGCGATCGTCGCGGAGAATCCCGGTCTGCCGGCCACCAAGAAGGCGATCGCCGATCTGCAGGCGCAGAAGTACGAGGTCCGGATCTTCGTGGTCTCGGCATCAAGCCTTGCTTCCGCCTTCGAATTCTATCGGTTCGTGAAACCGCCGGAGGAGGCGATCGCGGGCAAGGTCGCGATCTCGGAGGATCGCCTGAATGAACTGAAGGGACAGCTCGTAACGCTTGATGCTGTCCATGCGGCGATCGGTACGCTGGATTTCGCGCAATCGTCCCCGAACGATCTCCTTCAGATCCTTCTTGCCGGCGCACTTGCGGTGCGCGCTTCGGATATCCATACCGAAGCAGGGGAGAAGATCGCTAAAGTGCGCTTCCGCGTGGACGGTCTGCTCCACGACATCTACGGTGAATTGCCGTTGCCGTTCTACGGAAACTTCGTGTCGCGCATCAAGCTGCTTTCCGAGATGAAGCTGAATGTCCGCAGCGAGGCGCAGGACGGCCGCTTCACGATCAATCTTGCGGGTAAGGATGTTGAGATGCGCGTATCCATCATTCCTGCGGAGTTCGGTGAGACGATCGTGATGCGCGTTCTTGATCCGTCGGCGACAATGGTGGGCCTTGCGAATCTCGGTCTCCGGCCGGACAATCTCGCGATCGTCAATAAGGCGCTTGCGCGGCCGAACGGACTGATCCTCAATACGGGGCCGACGGGATCGGGCAAGACGACGACGCTGTACGCATTCCTCCGTTCCGTGAACAATCCGGAGCTGAAGATCATCACGCTGGAAGATCCGATCGAATACCGCATCGAGGGCATTGAGCAGACCCAGGTCAACGAAGAGGCCGGCTACACGTTCGCGAACGGTCTCCGGGCCATCGTGCGGCAAGATCCCGATATCATCCTTGTCGGTGAGGTGCGCGATCTGGAAACGGCGGACATCGCCCTCCAGTCGGCCCTGACCGGCCATCTCGTGCTTTCGACGCTCCACACGAACGATGCCGTTGGCGCCGTGCCGCGGTTGATCAATCTCGGCGTCAAGGCGGTATCGATCGGTCCGGCGCTCGCGCTTGTCATTGCGCAGCGGCTCGTCCGGGTGCTCTGTCCGGACTGCAAGAAGGAAGTTCCGATCGATGCAGCAACGGCAGAGAAGATCAAGGGTCTTCTCGCGCGGCTGCCGGAGCGCGTCGACCGCGCAGCGTACGAGCATCCGAAGCTTTTTGCGCCGGTCGGATGCGTGAAGTGCAATGGCATCGGTTATCGGGGACGCATCGGCATTTTTGAGTTCCTTGAGGGAGGGCCCGATATCGAGGCGACGATCCTTCATGAAGCATCGGAGATCGCGCTTCGCGAAGTGGCGCATCGGCAGGGCATGGTCACCATGCAGGAGGACGGCATCCTGAAGGCCATCACGGGAGCGACCACATTCGATGAGGTCGCCGGAGCGACCGGCGAACTGGCCTGGTAGGGGTGTTGCGTTCGGACGATTTCTTTGCTACACTCTTGCCTATGGATTTACAGGCACAGGAACGGAATGTCTTTGGAAACCGCGTCAATGCGCTCCGCCGGGAGGGCATGATTCCGGCCGAGCTTTACGGCCACGGCGTTCCGAACCTGCACCTCTCGGTTGTGGCGAAGGAATTCGGTAAGCTTTATGCCGCGGCCGGAGAGAACACTGTCATTACGATCGAGGTCGGAAAGCAGAAGTTTCCGGCGATCATTCACCATGTGGACCGCCATTACCTTTCCGGCGATCCGCAGCACGTGGATTTCTACCAGGTGAAGATGGACGAAAAGATCACGGCCCGCATCCCGCTCGAGTTTGTCGGCGAATCGCCGGCGGTCCGCGAGAAGGGGGCGGTCATCAACCGGTCCATGACGGAGATCGAGGTGGAGGCCCTTCCGAACGACCTTCCGCACCTCCTGAAGGTGGATCTTACCGCGCTCGACGATATTGATAAGACCATTTACGTCCGCGACATCACCGCGCCCAAGGGTGTTACCTTCCTGGTGGAAGGGGACACGGCGGTCGCGACCGCGACGGCGCCCCGCGTCGAGGAAGAGGAAGCCGCGCCGGCCGCCGACGTTTCAACCGTTAAGGTTGAAGCAGAGGAAAAGGTTGCCGAGCGCGCCGCCAATAAGGCGGAATCCGAAGAAAAATAGATTCTCATAAGGAATATTCCCCCGATCCCGCCGTACGGCGGGATTTTTTGCGCCCGTCATCTCAAACCTTTCTATCATTCCAAGCACTTCTGTCATTCCGAGCGGAGCGAGGAATCCTTTCTGCAAAGAAGAAAAGATCCCTCACTTCGTTCGGGATGACAAGAGGAGAGACAGGATCCCTCGGCGGGGTTTACCCTGATGCTCGCCGGCGGGTTCGGGATTACAGATTGGTGTTCGGGGTGACGTGATCCCCGGCAGAGAAATCATGGTATAATGAAGTCACTATGGATCAGCCTTTGAGACCGCGCGTTGCGGGTGACATCGTCCCGCGCCGCGCGAATGGAAAAAGTTGGAACGCATTCCGCGCGTCGCCGGTCCGCCTCAATCTTTCGGTTCGGAAGCGCAGGGTCCGCATCCCGGTCATGAAGGTGCTGCGGCCGGCAGTGATCGCGGCGGCGATCGCTTTCTTTGTCTTCGGTTCCGCGCTTGCGCCGACGATCTTCACGCGGGCCTCCGGAGATACGGCGACCACGACGGACCCAAACTCCGCGGAGCGGGTTCAGCTCGAGAATCAGCTCCAGCAACTGGAGGCGCAGATGAACCAGTATCAGGACCAGATCGCAAGCTATGAAAAACAAGGAAAAACCCTGAGCGGCCAGATCTCGATCCTGAACGACAAGATCGCAAGCTTGAATCTCCAGATCCGCGCAACCTCGCTCACACTCGCGGAATTGAACCAGAATATTGTGCAGACGCAGACCCAGATCGCGACGACGCAAACGGATATCACGAACAAAAAGGCGGCCCTCACCGATCTGTTGCAGGGTCTTTATAAGAGCGACCAGGTCGGCCTGATGGAGGTTTTCCTGAAGAGTCCGCGGCTTTCCGATTTTTGGAACGAGACGCAGAACGTTTCGCTGCTCCAGGATAACCTGCGTGTTTCCGTCCAACAGGTCGCCGATCTGCAGGGCCAGCTTCAGGCGCAGGAGCAGCAATTCGAGGCATCGCGTGCCGATACGGCGAACCTTGCCCTCTACCAGAAGGCGCAGGCGAGCGAGATCAACAGCACGAAGGCACAGAAGAGCCAGCTCCTCGCGGCAACGAAGGGACAGGAGTCGAAGTATCAGACGCTTCTGAAGCAGACCCAGGCGACCGCGGCGCAGATCCGGAACCGCATCTTCCAGCTGCTCGGCGGCGGCCAGCTTTCATTCGAGGATGCGTATCAGTATGCGAAGGTCGCTGCCAATGCAACCCAGGTCGACCCGGCGCTCATTCTCGCCGTGCTGGATCGCGAATCGGCTCTCGGACAGAATGTCGGCCAGTGCAGCTATAAAACCGCGATGAGCCCGTTGAATATCCCGCTTTTCATGCAGATCACGCAGCGGCTTGGCTTGAACCCCGATACCATGATGGTCTCTTGCGCGAATGCGGATGGCGCGTACGGCGGCGCGATGGGACCGGCTCAGTTCGTGCCGTCCACCTGGGAGGTCTATGCGACGGAGATATCCCAGGTCACGGGCAACAATCCGCCGTCTCCCTGGAACAACGAAGATGCATTCGTCGCGACCGGCCTCTATCTTCAGGATGCAATGACGGGCTGCAAGACCGTGTATACGGCTTCGGCAAGTATCGAGCGTTGCACGGCGGCGAAGTATTACGCAGGCAGCCGTTGGCGGAACTATCTCTGGACCTATGGACAGGCGGTCGTCCAGCGCGCTCAATCATTCTCGCAGGACATCGCAACGATCACCTCGTAATCCGCATGAACGATCTCTTTCGGGAGGGAGGCACGGGAACGGGGGAGGGATATCCGCGCTTTTTGTTCCGGCGGAAGTATACCCTTCTTGCCGTGATCGGAGTCATCTTACTTGCTGCTGCGGCCGCCTTTGCCGCCGGCCTTGCTCCTGCCGGGAGCGGCCCGACCGTTCCGGTGACCGTGTCGGCGCACGAAGGATTTTCCGATATTGCCGCAGCGCTCTCTGCGAATCATTTGCTTCGTTCGCGCATGGTCTTTGAGGCGGCCGCGCTTCTTTCGGGCGTTGCGTTCCGTGTTCCGTCGGGAACCTATCTGCTTTCGTCAGGCATGTCCGTTCCGGAGATCCTGCGCGAGCTGTCCCGCGGGCCCCGCACCGTGACCGTGACGATCCCGGAGGGATCCGACCTCTATCAGATCGACCGCATGCTTGCCGATGCGGGCGTTATCACGCGCGGCGCGCTCATCGGATTTGCCGCGGACGGAAATTTGGAGGGCAGGCTGTTTCCCGACACCTATCAGTTCTTCGAGGGATCGGATGTTGCGACGGTGGTTCAGAAATTCCTGGATAATTTCGCCGCGAAGGCAGGCCCGCTTCTCCCCGCCGATCCTTCTCTTGCTGAACGGACCCTGACCCTTGCTTCGCTCATTGAACAGGAGGCGCCGGACGCGCATAACGAGAGCATGATCGCCGGCATCATCGAAAAGCGCCTCAAGGCCGGCATGCCGCTCCAGATAGATGCGACCGTCTGTTACGCGAAGCAGATCGCGCTGCCGGGAGAGGTTGTCGACTGTTCGGCGCTCACGCATGGCGATTTTGCATCCAGCTCCCCGTACCGTTCGCCGTACAATACCTATCTTTACAAGGGCCTGCCGCCGGGTCCGATCGACGATCCGGGAATCGTCGCGATCACCGCGGCGATCCATCCGATCGCGTCTCCTTATTGGTATTACTTGAGCGATCCTGCGACCGGAAAGATCATTTATGCGGCAACGCTCGCCGAGCAGGAAACGAACATTAAAAAATATCTGCGTCCGTGACCCTGCCCTTCCGGACCCCCGGTCCGCCTCCGGGTGCCGATAACGCTTGACAAGACGGGGGTTCTTGGAGTTTAATTACCTACACAACAGGGGAACGGTACCGCTCGGCGGAGTTGAAGCGGTTTGCCGTTTTTTGCGCGTAGTAGGGGAACTATGCGCGGAGCTATCAAAAAACGCGGGAAGAGCATGGCGGGTGCCTTCTCACTTTCAATAAAAAATAAAATAACAAATGGCGAAATTCTCTTCAGTCAAAGATTTTTCAAAATCAAAACCTCTTATTGCGCCGATCGATCTGAATGAAGCGCAGCTGAAGTCGTACCGGTGGTTCCTTGAAAAAGGCCTGAAAGAAATTTTCGACGAAATATCCCCGATCCATGATCACACGGGGAAGGAGTTCGAGCTCTCGTTCGCGGATTACCGTTTCGACGAGCCGAAGTACGACGAGGCGACCGCCCGGTACAAGGAGGCCACCTACGAGGCGTCGCTGCGGGTCACGGTGAAGCTGCTCAACAAGCGGACCGGCGTGACGCAATCCCAGGAGATCTACTTCGGAGATTTTCCCATCATGACATCCCGCGGTACGTTCATCGTGAACGGCGTTGAGCGCGTGGTCGTGTCCCAGCTGGTCCGCTCCTCGGGCGTTGCGTTCTCTTCCACCCCGTGGCATGGCAAGCAGCTTTTCGGCGCGAAGATCATCCCGACGCGCGGTGCGTGGCTGGAATTTGAAACGGCCGCCGACGGCGAGATCGCCGTGAAGATCGACCGCCGCCGCAAGGTTCCCGTCACCGACATGCTCCGCATTTTCGGTATGAGCAACGAGGAGATCCGCGCTGCATTCGCCGATGCGAACGGACCCTCCTCTTATATTGAGGCAACCCTGAAGAAGGACGCCGCGGAAGATGCCGCCATGTCCTATGTCGAGATCTACCGCCGCCTCCGTCCGGGCGATCCCGCGAACGCGGAAACGGCGAAGAATCTGGTGAGCGCGATGTTCGAACGCTCCGACCGCTACGATCTTTCCGAGGTCGGCCGCTACAAGATGAACCAGCGTCTCGCGCTGGACAAGAAAAAGACGAGCAGGCTTCTCGATACGGAGGATCTGACCGCCATCGTGAAGGAGATCATCCGTCTGAACAATGATCCGGATGCGGAGCCCGATGATATCGACCACCTTGGCAACCGCCGCCTGAAAACGGTCGGTGAACTGCTGCAGGGAAGGATGCGGATCGGTCTCGCGCGTTTGCGGAGGATCGTGCAGGATCGCATGTCCACCGAGGACCGCGATACGATCCAGGCTTCGCAGCTCGTGAACTTCCGCCCTATCACGGCGGTCGTGAAGGAGTTCTTCGCGTCGTCCCAGTTGTCGCAGTTCATGGACCAGGTAAATCCGCTTGCCGAGCTCGAGCATAAGCGGCGTATTTCCGCACTCGGTCCGGGCGGTCTGACCCGCGAGCGCGCAAGCTTCGAGGTGCGCGACGTGCATAGTTCGCACTACGGCAGGATCTGTCCGATCCAGAGCCCGGAAGGCGCGAACGTCGGTCTTATCAACTATCTCGCCAGCTTCACGCGCGTCAACGATTTCGGTTTCCTGGAAGCGCCGTACGCGAAGGTGGAGGATGGCAAGGTGACGAAAGAGGTCATCTGGTTCGATGCTTTTGAGGAAGAAAAGTACAACATCACGCACGCCGGGACGCCCCGCGACGAGAATGGCCGGCTGAAAGGGCCGCTCGTTGAGGCGCGTATTAAAGGAGAGGCGGGAACCTGCGCACCGGAGGAAGTTGATTTCGTGGACATCGCGCCGCACGAGTTCGTTTCCGTGGCAACGTCTCTTATCCCGTTCCTGCAGAACGACGACGCGAACCGCGCCCTCATGGGTTCCAACATGCAACGGCAGGCGGTGGTCTCCGTGCGTCCGGATGCGCCGTACGTTTCCACCGGACAGGAGGATGCCGTCGCGCGCCATTCCGGCTATGTCATCATGGCAGAGGATGACGGTACGGTCGTTTCCGCAGATGCCGCGCATATTTCCGTGAAGTATCAGAAACTCGGCGTGAAACACTACACGCTCGAGAAGTTCAAGCGTTCCAACCAGTTCACCTGCATTTCACAGCGGCCGCTCGTTACGACGGGCGACGTCGTGAAGAAGGGTCAGATCATGACCGACGGTCCTTCCATTGAGAATGGCGTTCTGGCGCTCGGTCAGAACCTCCTGGTGGCCTTTGCATCATGGGAGGGCGCCAACTTCGAGGACGCCATCATTCTTTCGCAGCGCGTCGTGCGCGACGACCGGTTCACGTCCATCCATATCGATGAATACTCCTGCGACGTGCGCGATACGAAGCTCGGTCCCGAGATCACGACCTACGACATTCCGAACATTTCCGAGGACAAACTGAAGAACCTGGACGAGGAGGGCATCATCCGCATCGGCGCCGAAGTGAAACCCGGCGACATTCTGGTCGGCAAGATCTCGCCGAAGGGCGAGTCGGAACTGACCTCAGAGGAGCGCCTCCTCCGCGCGATCTTCGGCGAGAAGGCGCGCGACGTGAAAGATACGTCGCTCACGCTGCCGCACGGCAAGGTTGGCCGCGTCGTCAATGTGAAGATCTTCGACCGCGAGCGCGGCGACAAGCTGGAACCCGGCGTCATCCGCCGCATCCAGATCGAGATCGCGGAGCTCCGCAAAGTGCAGGCGGGCGACAAGCTGGCGGGACGCCACGGCAACAAGGGCGTTATTTCCCAGGTCCGCGCCGTGGAGGACATGCCGTATCTTGCGGATGGAACGCCGGTGGATATCGTTTTGAATCCGCTCGGCGTCATTTCCCGTATGAACCTCGGACAGATCCTCGAGACCCATCTTGGCTGGGCGGCTTCCAAGCTTGGCTACCGCGCCATCACGCCGGGACTCGATTCCGCGACCGAAGAGCAGATCCGCGCCGAGCTCAAGAAGGCCGGTTTGCCGGAGGACGGTAAGACGGAACTTTTCGACGGTCGCACGGGAGAGCAGTTCAAGAACCGCGTCATGGTCGGCCAGATCTACATACTTAAATTGAACCATCTCGTGGAGGACAAGGCGCACGTCCGCTCCATCGGTCCGTACTCGCTCATCACGCAGCAGCCCTTGGGCGGCAAGGCGCAGTTCGGCGGCCAGCGTTTCGGAGAAATGGAGGTGTGGGCACTTGAAGGCTACGGCGCACGCCATACGCTCCAGGAAATGCTCACTATCAAGTCGGACGACATCCTCGGCCGCGCCGCTTCCTATGAATCCATCATTCGCGGCGAGCCGATCAAAGAACCAAACGTTCCGGCCTCGTTCAATGTGCTCGTGAGCGAGCTCAAGTCCCTCGGCTTTAATATCCAGCCGGTCTACGAATCGGACACCGATCATCGCGACGCGTTCTCGGGGCTCAAGATCTCCATTGCGTCGCCGGAGGATATCCTCCGCTGGTCGCATGGCGAGGTCACCAAGCCGGAGACGATCAACTACCGCACGCAGCGTCCTGAAAAGGACGGCCTGTTCTCGGAGCGCATCTTCGGTCCCACGAAGGATTATGAATGCTACTGCGGCAAGTACCGCCGGATCCGCTACAAGGGCGTCATCTGCGATAAGTGCGGCGTTGAAGTGACAAAGGCATCGGTGCGCCGCGAGCGCATCGGTCATATTGCGCTTGCCGCGCCGGCCACCCATATCTGGTTCCTGAAGAGCATTCCGTCGCGCCTCAGCCTGGCGCTCGACGTGTCCGCTCAGAAATTGGAACGCGTCATCTATTATTCCGCCTACATCATCACGGAGGTTGAAGAGGAGAATCGCAAAGCGGCCCTCGAAGAACTGGAGCGCGAGCTCAAGGGCAAATTGAAGACCGTCGGCACGAAGGACAAGGAAGTAAAGGGAGAGATCGTGGACGCCGCGGAGACGACGCGCGACTACCTGAAGAATCTCCGCGTCGGTCAGATCCTCGGCGAAGCGGAATACTTCAACCTGTCCCGCAAGTTCGGCAGTATTTTCAAGGCGTCGTCCGGCGCTGAAGCAGTGCGCGAGATCCTGGAGAAGATGGATCTCAGGAAAGAGGTGCGCGCCGTGGAGGCTCAGATCGAGAAAATCAAGGACCCGCTTGCGGAGGGCAAAATGCTCCGCCGGCTCAAGATGCTGAAGGCCATGATCAAGAACGGCACTCGTCCGGAATGGATGGTGCTCACGGTCCTGCCGGTCCTGCCGCCGGACCTCCGCCCGATGGTTGCCCTTGAGGGCGGCCGGTATGCGACCTCGGACCTGAACGATCTCTATCGCCGCGTCATCAACCGCAACAACCGCCTGAAGAAGCTTTTGGAGATCAAGGCGCCAGATGTCATTATTCGCAACGAGAAGCGCATGCTTCAGGAGGCGGTGGATGCCCTGATCGACAATTCCGCGCGCTTCGGCACGCAGGAGATGTCGGCCCAGCGCCGTCCGCTCCGCTCGCTTGCAGACATGCTGAAGGGTAAGCAGGGACGGTTCCGCCAGAACCTGCTTGGCAAGCGCGTGGACTACTCCGGCCGTTCCGTCATCGTCGTCGGTCCGAAGCTGAAGTTCGACGAATGCGGCGTTCCGAAGCAGATGGCGCTGGAGCTGTTCCGTCCGTTCGTCATCAGTCAGATCCTGAAACAGGGCCTCGCGCACAACATCAGGAGCGCCGGCCGCTTCATGGAAGAACACCTTCCGGAATCGCTCGCGATCCTTGAAGAGGTCATCAAGGGCAAGCGCGTTCTTCTGAACCGCGCCCCTACGCTCCACCGCCTGTCGGTGCAGGCGTTCAAGCCGCAGCTCGTCGAGGGCCTTGCCCTGAAGCTTCCGCCGCTCGTCTGTCCGGCGTTCAATGCCGACTTTGACGGCGACCAAATGGCGATCCATCTTCCGCTCGGCACGGCCGCGCAGGAGGAGGCGGAGACCATCATGGCGTCGGGCAAGAACCTCCTGAAGCCGGCGAACGGCGATCTCGTGGCGGCCCCGATGAACGATGTCGTGCTCGGCATCTATTTCATCACTCGCAAGGACGAGACCCCGAAGGTCATGAAAGCTTTTTCGAGCTTCGATGAAGCAATGCTCGCGTATCACTTCGGCGTTGTGAAACTGCAGACCCCGATCCTGTGGCAGGGGATGGAAACGACCGTCGGCCGCATGATCTTCAACCGCGAGCTCGGCGGCTACGTTCCGTACGTGAACGATACGATGACGAAGAAGAAGCTCAACAAGATGCTGAACGGCATTTTCGAGACGCACAACGTGGATGCCGCGCGCGACACGATCGACCGGGTGAAGCTGCTCGGTTTCGAGATGGCGAGCATTTCGGGCATCACGTGGGCGATCTCGGAACTTGTCATTCCGCAGGAAAAATATGAGATCCTCCGCGAAGCGGATGCGACCGTTGCGAACGTCCATGCTCAGTTCGAGGAAGGATTGCTGACCGATGCCGAACGGAAGGCCCGCGTCATTTCGGTCTGGAAGGAGGCACAGGCAAAGATCAGCGCCCACGTTTCGAGCATCCTGCCCCGCGACAATTCGGTCTATCAGATCGTGGAGTCGGGATCCCGCGGTTCGTGGTCCCAGCCGATGATGATGATGGGTATGAAGGGCCTCGTGTCCAACCCGAAGGGCGAGACGATCGAACTGCCGGTCCGCTCGTCGCTGAAGGAAGGCCTCTCGGTCCTCGAGTATTTCATTGCAACGCACGGCGCCCGTAAAGGAACCACCGATACGGCCCTCAAGACGGCCCAGGCCGGTTATCTTACCCGCCGCCTGGTGGACGTTTCGCAGGAGCTGATCGTTCGTGAAGAGGATTGCCGCGCGAAGGAGGGCATCGAGCTTCGCCGCGAGGACGGAAAGGAGTTCAACCAGACATTCGCAAGCAAGCTCTTCTCCCGTACTGCGCTTGATGACGTGAAGATCGGCAACAAGATCGTGGTTCGTGCGAACGAGATCATCACGAAGGCGGCCGCGGAAGAGATCGAACAGTCCAAGATCGATTCCGTCATCGTCCGTTCGCCGATCACGTGCCGCACGCTCTATGGCGTGTGCGCGAAGTGCTACGGTTACGATCTCGGCGTGAACGAGCCGGTCCGCATCGGTACGGCGGTCGGCGTCATTGCCGCCCAGTCCATCGGCGAACCGGGAACGCAGCTTACCATGCGTACGTTCCATGCCGGAGGCGCCGCGCAGGCGGACATCACGCACGGTCTGCCGCGCGTGGAAGAGATATTCGAGGCGCGCACGCCGAAGGGCCGCGCCGCGATGGCTCCGTTCGATGGCACGGTTCAGGCCATTGAGGAACGCGGTACCCAGAAGGTCATCCGCGTCGTGAGCGAGGCGAAGAAGGCGAAGTCGCAGGAGATCACGCTGCCCCGCGGCACGGTCATTCTCGTGAAGGCGGGCGATATCGTAAAGAAAGGCGACCAGCTTTCCGAGGGAACCCTGGATATCCATGAGCTCTACGAGCAGAAGGGTGCCATGGAGGTGGTCCGCTATATCACGAACGAAGTTCAGCGCATCTACCTTTCCGAAGGCGCCGCCATCAACAACAAGCATATCGAGATGGTGGTCCGGCAGATGGTGTCGCGCGTCCAGGTCACGGACGCCGGTGACGCTCCCGATTTCGTTCCGGGCGACATCGTTGAGAAGTCCAAGTTCCTGGAAACGAACCGGAGCATCAAGAAGGAGG
>DAIBYH010000009.1 GCA_027424065.1 Candidatus Parcubacteria bacterium
CGTGTTCTCCTCTGCAAGCGTGAATGGAAGGACCCGGAAGATCAGTGCGGTCTTTTCCGTAAATTCGTCGACCGGGCACGTGGCCCCTATTTTCTGGCAAAATGTCCAATAGGAATGAAAAAAAATCGAAGCGCGGCGTAGTGGATCAGGCGCGGAGCGTGGGCGCAAAGATGTTGCGGTTCTTCCGTATCCGGCCGGTTGCGGGAGGTCTTGAGGTCACGGATCAACTGCTTCGCCTTGCGTATTTCGATGGTTCGGCATGGCAGTTCCGGGCTGTTCGCATGGAGCCGGGCATTGTGGAGGGAGGAAAGATCATCGATCCCGCCGCGTTTTCCGGGGCACTCCTTTCGCTGCGCGGTCAGGTACCGAAGCTCGCGAAGAAGAGCGCGACGATGAACGTCGTGGTGTCGCTTGGCGCAGCGACCATTTACAATCAGATCTTCAATCTCCCGCTGCTTCGGGGCGAAGAGCTCATGACCGCCATGAAGCTGAATTTGCAGATGGCGTCTTCAGTGGACGTCTCCCAGGTTTATTCGGGTTTTGAGGTCATCAGTACGAATGAATCCACGGGACGCATTGAGGCGCTCGGAGCTTTTGCGGATCGCGCGATGGTGGATGCGGTGACGGGTGCGCTGTTCTCGGCGGGGTTCATTGCGACCGCCATAGAATCGAAGGCTCTTTCCGTGGCTCGTACCGTGAAGCAGTACTGCCCGAGTCTTGATCCCGAAAAATCGTATCTTGTCGTCATCATCGACGATACCGGATTGGATTTCATCATCGTGCGGCGCGGTAAATTATGCTTTGAATACATGGAGCCGTGGCGCGATATGACGAACGACAAAGGGGAGATCTCCTCGGAAAAGTTCCGGCAATCGTTTGCGCTCGATCTGCGCCAGGTCATGAACTTCTACCAGCAGCATTGGACGGATAAGATCGCCGCCGTCGGTCTTTCGGGGGAGTTCTTCACCGATGAAGCGCGCGAGATCATCGCCGCCGTGGAGCCGGTGGACGTCGTCTCCATGAAGAACGTTCTCGGCGATTCCGCGACGGACGCCTGGGTGGCGCCTTTCGGTGCGGGCCTCCGCGGCATGGCGATCGAAGAAACGGTCCACGAGATCGATTTTCTCGGCGAGGGAGCGCGGCGATTCTCGGAGGAAAGCAGGATTCTCGACTTCCTCTCGTTCTGGCGCGTCGCCGCACCGATATTCTTCGCGGCGCTCATCGCCGTGCTCGGCGTGTCCGACGCTTTCATCCGCACGACCGGAACCAGTACGGCATCGTATTCGGCGTCGATCACCTCGGAGAATGCGATGACGGCGCAGAAGGCGGCCGGCCTCATTTCCCAGGCGACCGCGTTCAATAATTCCGTTGCCATGATCTCATCGCTCGAGGCCGCCGCCCCGTCGCGTTCCGCGCTCCTCGGCGCCATTTCCGCGGCCGCTGCGTCGAGCAGTATTACCCTTACCCGCGTGGCACTCCAGTCGGAAGGAACGCCGATCCTGATCGCAGGGCAGGCGCAGTCCGAAGATTCCATCTCCGCATTCAAGACGGCGATCTCTGCGACCCCCGGATTCACGAGCGTTGATCTCCCGCTCCAGGGGATCCAGGGCAGCGGAACGCAGTACACGTTTTCCATGACGTTTTCCGCGAAGTAGGCGCCGCCGCGGATGAGGGCGCTGAATTTCACGCAACCTTGTTTTTGCCCGATTTTTCTGCTAAAATTGACGCGTTATGTCAAATAGTGCAGAGAAAGAACAGAGACCGCCGATCGTCGTCGTCATGGGCCATGTAGATCATGGCAAAACGACGCTTTTGGACTATATCCGGAAAACGAACACCGCCTCCCGGGAGGCGGGCGGCATTACGCAGGCGGTCGGCGCCTATGAGATCGTCCGGAACGGGCGAAGAATGACATTCATTGATACGCCGGGCCACGAAGCGTTCAGCGCCATGCGTTCGCGCGGCGCACAGGCGGCGGATCTCGCCATTCTGGTCGTTGCCGCTGAGGAGGGCGTCAAGCCTCAGACCCGCGAGGCGATCAAGATCCTTGAAGAGACCAAGACGCCGTTCGTGGTCGCCATCAATAAGATCGATAAGACGGGGGGCAATATCGATAAGGCCCGCAATGATCTCTCGGCCGCGAACGTTTTTCTTGAGGGGTTCGGCGGCCAGGTGAGCTATCAGGGAATTTCGGCAAAGACCGGCGACGGCGTGGATGCGCTTTTGGAACTTATCCTGCTTGCGGCGGACATGGAAGACCTTTCGTTCGATCCTTCCGCTCCGGCGTCAGGTTATATTCTCGAGGCGCGGCGCGATCCGCGGCGCGGCATTGAGGCGAGCATGATCGTGAAAAACGGGACGCTGCGGCGCGGCGATGCCATCCGGACGCACGGTGCCAAGGGCAAGGTGAAGATCCTGGAAGATTTCCTTGGCGCGGCGGCTACGTCACTTACGCCTTCAGCGCCGGCGATCGTGATCGGTTTTGAAGAGCTTCCTTTGATCGGTGAAGAATTCTGGACCGGCGAAGAGTTGCCTGCGAAGGAGGGGCCGCAGGGACGAAAAGGGGAATCGGGGGTCATAGTAAGGAAAGCGGGTAGCGCGGCGGCGACGGGCAAGGAACTCCGCCTGATGCTCAAGGCGTCCGATGCCGGATCGCTCGAGGCGCTTACGGCGGTCATCGGGGGTGTCGGCGAAAAGGATGAGCGGGGCATTGCCATCGTGGACCGGTCCGTCGGCGACGTGACCGATGGCGATGTTAAGAGTGCGCTCGCTACGAATTCCATTATCGTTGCATTCAAGAACCGCATTGAGAAGGGTGCCCAGAATTTGGCGGAAGCGCAGAGCGTGACCATCATCACCTCGAAGATCGTATATGAACTCGCGGATGCCGTTGCCGAGCTCCTGGCGGGCAAGCGCGGGCCGCAGGCAGCCGGAAAACTGGAACTTCTCGCGGTTTTCAATACTGAAAAGGCCGACAAGCAGCTGGTCGGCGGCCGCGTCGTCGAGGGAACCATTCGTCCGAAAATGTCGTTCGAGATCGTCCGCAGGACGGAACAGGGCGACGAGACGGTCGCTGGCGCGGGAAGGGTCATCGGGTTGCGCGAACGGAAGTCAGAGATCTTTCAGGCGGAATCAGGGAAAGAGATCGGTGTTCTCGCGAGCGCGAACGTGACCATGCAGGTCGGTGACATGCTGGTCATCAAGAAATGATCGGAACATGAGACTCTTTCGTCCGGAACGGATCGGCAGCGTCATCCAGGAGGAGATCGCACAGATGATCGTCCGGGACGTTGAGGTTCCCGGAGGTCTCATTACGGTCATCGGGGTTGATGTCGACAAGAAGATCGAGCACGCCCGCGTCCGCGTGAGCATTTTGCCGCCATCTTTTGAGGCGGCGGCATTACGGAAGCTCAATATGCGAATCGGAGAGTTCCAGCACGCATTGAATCGGAAGATGGGCATTCGGCCGATGCCCCTGATCTCGTTCTTGATCGACCGCGGCAATGAGAACTCCGCGCGCGTCGATACTCTGCTTAAGGAACACTGAACCTTCATGGACCTCCGCTCCTGGTTTCGATCGCCGCGCCGCGAGTACGCCATCGCTGTTCTTACGGGATCGGCGCTGATCCTTGATTTTTTCTTTCCTCAGCTCGGTTGGTTTCTCATCTTTGCGGCTGCCGTAGGATCGGTGCAGACCTTGTGGGGCGCAGGGGCGTCGCTCCGGAAGTTTCGGATCAATATCGACACGTTCAACGCGATCGCGCTCCTTATTGCATTCGCTACGGGCCAATTCCGTCCGGCGGCGTTCATTGTGCTGATGCTTGATTTCGCGAGCCTGCTCGAATGGCGGACGTCGTCGCGGGCGCAGGATGCCGTGCGGGAACTTCTGAAACTGAAACCGGCGAAAGCGGTGCGCGAGAAGGAGGGCGGCAAGGAGACCATCTCCGTGGATGATGTTCGCGCCGGGGATATTCTGATCATCGAGGAGGGATCCCGGGTTCCTGCCGACGGCGCAGTGATCTTCGGGAAAGGGCTTCTGAACGAATCGTCGGTGACAGGCGAATCCCGGCCGATCGAGAAGGCGGTCGGCGACCATCTGATCTCCGGCACGCTCAATGAGTCGGGGACCATGAAGATGCACGTATTGCGCGCCGGCAAGGATGCCACCATCGAACGGATGGCGGAGCTTGTCCGGGAAGCGCAGAAGAACAAGTCGCGCTCGGAGCGGCTCGCCGACAGGTTTGCCGCGATCTTTCTTCCGATCGTGCTTGTGATCGGCGCTGCGACATTCATCATTACCCGCGATCCGCTCATGACCGCCGCGCTTTTCCTGGTGGCATGTGCCGATGATATGGCGGTCGCGATCCCGCTTGCCATCATGGCGGCGCTCGGACGGGCCGCAAAACGGGGCGTCATTATCAAGGGAGGGGAATGGCTTACGGCGCTCAGCGGCGCCGATACGCTCGTGCTTGATAAGACCGGCACGCTGACCTACGGCAAGTTCGCATTCCGGGATGCGCAGTTTTTTGCTGATACGGCGCCGGAACGGTTCTGGCGGGCGGTCGGCTCTGCGGAAAAATTCTCGGAGCATCCCGCGGGCAATGCGATCTGGAAAGAGGCATCGCGGCGCGTACCGGACATTCCTGATCCGCAGGAGATAAAGACCTACAAAGGAATGGGCATCTGGGCCCGCACCGCGGACGGCGAGGTCGCTATTGGCGACGAAAAGCTTTTTGACGAACTTGGTATCGTGCTTCCGGAGGAGGTGCGCGGGCGGTTCCGGCGCGAGGTTGAGGAACATGCCGGTACGACCGTGATCGTTGCGCTTGATCGGCAGGCGGCAGGATTTCTTGCGGTTGCCGACGTGCCCCGCGCCGAAGCAAAGGAAAGCATGCAGGATCTGAAGCGGACCGGTATCCGCGATATCATCATGTTCACGGGCGACAACGAGGCGGTTGCAAAAAAAGTTTCCGCGGAACTGGGGCTTGATTCCTATACGGCATCCATGCTGCCGGATGATAAATTGCGAGAGCTCGAGCGGCTCCAGAAGGAGGGCCGCCATACCGCCATGGTGGGCGATGGCGTGAATGATGCGCCGGCGCTCGCGCGCGCGGATGTCGGCATTGCCATGGGGTCAGAGGGAACCGCCGTCGCGGTTGCATCGGCGGATATCGTCATCCTGACGGATGACCTGTCCCGCATTCCGGAAATGATCGGTCTGGGCCGCCGCACGTCGTCGGTCGTACGGTGGGACGCGATCATCTGGTTTGCGACGAACGCGATCGGATTCGCGCTGGTCTTCATGAACCTGCTGAATCCCGCAGGAGCGGCATTTTATAATTTTGTCACCGACTTTTTCCCGCTCATGAATTCGGCGCGCTTGTTCCGGAAAAAATGAAGGTTCTTATTTTTGCAAAACCCGGCGCCAAGCGGGCGGCCTGCTCGGAGCTTGAGAATCTCGTTCCTGGTTTCGATGCGTGCTTGTCCGTTGCGGTCAAAGAACCGGCGCGGGACGGCGCTGCAAATCGTGCCGTCGAAGTTGCGCTTGCCGGACATTTCCGCGTTCCGGTCTCCCGGGTGCGGATCATTTCCGGCCTGACGGGAAGAAAAAAGATCGCCGTCGTGGAACAGTGAGGGCCACGCCATAGACCAGGACTTTATGCGGCTTTGACGAACTTGCCGACCAGTACGCCGATCACGATGGCCGATCCGCCGAGAAGGGCGGTGAGGACCGCGTGCTTCATGAGATTGACTTTGATGACGGCCGCGCTTACGAGGCCGACGATGAAGAGCGCCGTCACCGAGAAGATGATAGAGAGCCAGAGTGCTGCGCCAGGACCGCCGAACAGATAGGGGAGTATCGGGATAAAGGAGGCAAAGATGAACGAGAGGAACATAACGCTGCCGCCGATGAGCGGTTTCGCGGCGGAAACCTCCTTCCCCGCGTTCACTTCTTCGGCCGATTCTTCGGAGAGGAAGCTTCCGACGGCCATGGAGAATGCTTCTACGAAGGCATAGACAACCCCGGTCAGGATGATGACCTGCCGGGAGGTTCCGCTCACATCGATACCCGAGAGAAGGCCGACGGTGGAGACCAGGCTGTCGGAGATCCCGAAAATGATGTTGCGGAGATAGATGTCGGTGTTATTCGGCATGGTCGTATGTTTTCATTATACCAGAGCATCTGCCGTTGGCATTAGCAGTATTGACACGAGATTGCCAATTCTTATAATTGAAATATGCTTACGGATCGCGGGGAGCAGATCTTGGAGGCCGTTATTCAGGGGTTCATCGATACCCGGGAACCTGTCAGTTCGGGGTGGCTGTACCGCGAATATGATTTTGGCATCAAGCCGGCCATGATCCGGCTGGAACTCGATGCGCTTACGCGGGAGGGCTATCTGGAACAGCCCTACCATTCGGCGGGCCGCGTGCCGACCGATACGGGCTATGAATTTTTCGTCCACCAGCTTCTTGCGGCGGAAGCGGCGGCGATGCGCCAGACCGCGCTCCAGGATCTTCTGGCGAACGCGGCATGGAGCGCTCTCATTGAAGAGCTTTCGGACGAGCTTGGCCTTCTCGGGGTTGTTGCCGCCCGGGGCGGCGTTTATAAGGCGGGCCTTGATCAGCTGGTGGACCACCTTGATTGGGACGACCGCGGGGAGATCCGATCGGTCATTCGGGATTTCGAAGCGGTGGATGAACGGGCGTCCCGCGCCGCGGAGAAGATCGGCGAGGGACCGCAGGTGTTCATCGGAAAAAAGAGTCCGGTAACAAGGAGCGAAAGCTTGGCAGTGGTCGGGGGAAACTATCGGGTTGGCGACGCGACGGTCTCGGTCTTTGCGATCGGCCCGAAGTGCATGGATTACAAAAAAGCGATCAGAATATTCAAAAATCTTTGATAGTGTTCTAGTGTTGTAGTATTGCGATCACTTACAACAATTAGAACATTACAACATTAGAACAATCACAAATATCACCACTATTATGTCTGACGAACCGCAGAATATTATGAACGAACCGGAACTTGAAGCCGCTGATCCGAAGCTTCTTTCGGAGCAGCTTGCCGCCGCCGAGCGCCAGCGCGACGAATATCTTGCCGGTTGGCAGCGCGCCAAGGCGGATTTTCTGAACTATAAGAAAGAGGAGATGGCGCGCCTGCAGGACGCCATAAAGTATGGCAGCGAAGACCTCGTTAAGGACCTGATTTCCGTTCTGGACAATTTCGATCTCGCGCTCCGATCCCTCGAGAGGTCGGGTCCCGTGGAAAAGGGCATCTATCTCATCCGTTCGCAGATCGAAGATATTCTCAAGAAGCGCGGACTTGCCAGGATGGAGATCAAGCCAGGAGATCCGTTCGATCCCGCCACCATGGAGGCCATGACCGAGACCCCGAGCGATCTTCCGCCGGGAACGGTCGCGGAGGAAATAGAGCCCGGCTATCGTCTTCATGAAAAGGTCTTGCGGGCGAGCAGGGTGATCCTGAGCAAGCAGAAGGAAGGCAGCGATTAGAGGTTAGCGATCAGGCAAAAAAAATCATTAATTATTCATAAAAAAATCATGTCCAAAATAATCGGTATCGATCTTGGTACGACCAATTCTGCGGTTGCCGTCATGGAAGGCGGTGAGCCGAAGATCCTGGAGAATGCGGAGGGAAATCGCACGACCCCTTCCATTGCCGCTGCTTCGAAAACGGGCGAGCGCCTCGTCGGCCTGCTCGCGAAGCGGCAGTCGGTGACGAACCCGAAAAATACGATCTTCTCTGTGAAACGCCTGATCGGCCGTAAGTTCTCGGATCCGGAGGTGACGCGCGACAAGGCATGGCTTCCCTATGATATCCAGGCGAGTCCTACGGGCGGCGTGGAAGTGAAGATGGGGGATAAATGGTATTCGCCGGAAGAGATCTCCGCGGCGATCCTTGCAAAACTGAAAGCGGACGCGGAGGCGCGCCTCGGTGAGAAGGTTGAAGAGGCCGTGATCACGGTTCCGGCCTATTTCGACGATTCCGAGCGGCAGGCCACGAAGAACGCGGGCGAGATCGCGGGCCTCAAAGTGCGACGCATCCTGAATGAGCCGACGGCGGCCGCGCTCGCCTACGGCATGAATAAACAGAAGAACGAGAAGATCGTCGTTTACGATTTCGGCGGAGGCACGTTCGACATCTCCGTGCTGGAGGTGGGAGACGATACGGTGGAGGTGAAGGCGACCGGCGGCGACACCCATCTCGGCGGCGATGATTTTGACAAGAAGATCCAGGAGTACCTCGTGGACGAATATCGGAAACAGGAAGGCATAGATATCTCCAAGGACGCGCTTGCGCTGCAGCGTTTGAAGGAAGCCGCGGAAAAGGCGAAGCATGAACTGTCTACGGCGATGGAAACGGAGATCAATCTTCCCTATATCTCTTCCGACGCAAACGGCCCGAAGCATTTCGTGATGAAGCTTTCCCGGGCCAAGCTTGAATCGCTGGTCCAGGACTACATTGACCGTTCCGTTCAGCTGACGAAAGAGACCGTGACGAGCCCCGCGCCGAAGGGCGCCGGATACCAGATCTCGGATATCAACGAGGTGATTCTGGTCGGCGGACAGACGCGTATGCCCGCCATGGTGGATGCGGTCCGGAAACTGTTCGGCAAGGATCCGCACCAGGGCATCAACCCCGACGAGGTCGTTGCGCAGGGTGCCGCCGTACAGGCAGGCATTCTCCAGGGCGACGTGAAGGATATTCTCCTTCTGGACGTCACGCCGCTTTCGCTTTCCATCGAGACCTATGGCGGCGTTGCGACCCCGATGATCCCCAAGAACACGACGGTGCCGACGGCAAAGACCCAGACCTTTTCCACGGCCGCCGACAATCAGACCTCCGTGGAGGTGCATATCGTGCAGGGCGAGCGGCCCATGGCCGCGGACAACAAGACGCTTGCGCGGTTCATTCTGGACGGCATTCCGCCCTCTCCGCGGGGCCTGCCGCAGATCGAGGTCGCCTTTGACATCGACGCGAACGGGATCCTGAACGTTTCCGCGAAGGATAAGGGAACCGGGAAGATGCAATCGGTGAAGATCCAGGCCTCGACGAACCTTTCCAAGGAGGATATCGAGAAGATGAAGCAGGAAGCCGCAGCCCATGCCGCAGAGGACGAGAAGAAGAAAGAGCTTATCGAGGCGCGCAACCAGGCGGAGTCATCCCTCTATATCGCCGAGAAGGCGATGAAGGACGCCGGAGAAAAGCTCCCGGCTGACGTGAAGACGGGCGTTGACGCGAAGATCGAGGATCTTAAGAAGGTGAAAGATGGCGATGATGCCACTGCGATCAGGGCGGCCATGGAATCGCTTTCAGCCGAAATTCAAAAGATCGGCCAGGCGGTGTACAATAAGGAGAATGGCGGACAAAATCCCGATGACGGCGCTGGGCCAGAACAGACAGAGCCAGAACCTCATCAACCCGATCAGAATTGAGAAGGTGGAGCCGGATGTCGTACCGAAGGGATTCTCTTGGTCCCTCGTTCTTGATGCGGTCGGCATCTTGGCGGCGTTCTTCGCCGGATATTCCTACTTCCAGTTTCTCGCGAAAGCATGGCCGCTTCTTGTTTTCGTGGGAGCGTTCCTGGTCTTCGGCGCCGTGCTTGCGATAGAGGCCCTTCTTCAGGCGCGGACATGGCGGCAGATCGGCATGCTCGCGATCCAGTCCGCGGCGTTCCTTCTTCCGTTCCTTTTCTTCAACCGGCTCATTCTCGGCGCATCGCTTGTGATCATGTTCGCGTTCCTCGTTCTCGGCCACATGAGCGGACGCTCCGAACTGGACCATACGATGACCATCCGGTTCTTCAGGGCAACGCACGGCGTTGTGGCGAACGCGATGACCGGAGGCCTCCTTGTGGCGATCCTTCTGTATCTGCCGGTGGCGAACACGGGATCGGTCTTCGTGGGAGAATCAAGTTTCACGGGATTCTTCAATTGGACGGCGGGGATCCTCGGGGGATTCTATCCGGCGATAACCTTTACGGGGTCATTCAACGATTTCGCCGCAAGTCTTGCCAAGGAACAGCTTGCGGGCAATGCGGCATTTACGGCAATGGCGCCGAATGATCAGGCGACAGCGCTTTCTGCCGCAACGAGCCAGATCGAGGGTTCCTTCGCAAAATCGCTCGGTTTCGTTCCTGCGCCGGCCGAATCTCTGAGCAGTGTCATCTATACTGCCGTCAAGAACGTTATTGAGGGATGGCGCGCGCGATTCACGATCTGGTTCACGGCGGCATGGGGCGTGATGCTCTTTTTGGTGCTGCGGAGCATCGGCGTCGTTGCCACGTGGATCGGACAGCTGATCGCCATGATCTTCTATGAGGCGCTGCTCTCGCTCGGCGTGATCCACATCAAGCAGGAGCCGCGCACCAAAGAGGTCGTAACGTTCTGATTTTAGAAAAATTTAATCCCGGGTGCGGTAGGGTGGAGAAAAAACAAAACCATGCCGCATCATGAAAAACCGGCAGTTCCCGCGGAAGCGGAGATCGCCAAGAAGCTCGATGAGCTGTTTGCAAAAGTGAAGTCCCGTACCATCGTTGAGTTCGAAGGGAAGCAGTATCAGATACGATATTTTCCGCTCTCCAAATCTCCCGACGGCGCCAAGGTGGAAGAATGGGGCCATCGCTGGGTCTTGATGGATGAAGAACAGTAGCATTATAGTGGTACCATGCCTAAAAATTATTATCAGATCCTCGGTATTGAAAAGAACGCCTCCGAAGAGGAGGTGAAAAAGGCATACCGCAAACTGGCGCATCAGCATCACCCCGATCGTCCCGGCGGGAACGAACAGAAGTTCAAGGAGATCAACGAGGCCTACCAGGTGCTTTCCGATAAGACGAAGCGCATGCAGTACGACCGGTTCGGTTCCGTCGGTGAAGGACCTGCTGCAGGGGCGTGGGGCGCCCAGGGAGGGTTTTCCGGCGCCGGATTCGAGGGGTTCGGCTTCGATCCGGAACAATTCGCAGGCATGGGCGACTTCGGGGACATCATGGATTCCATTTTCGAGGGCATGGGCGTGCGTCCGCGGCGCAAGACCTATGATAAAGGATCGGATCTTGAGGCACAGGTGGAGATAACGCTCGAAGAGGCGTTTCTCGGAACATCAAAGACCCTGCACATTCGGACTCTTGTTGCCTGCGGGACCTGCAAGGGGAAAGGCGCCGCCGAAGGAAGCACTTTTGAAAAGTGTGCGACCTGCGACGGCCGCGGCGAGATCCGCGAACAGCGCAGAACTTTTTTCGGGACTTTCTCGCAGATCAAGGCGTGCGAAAAATGCCATGGCACGGGGGAGATCCCGAAGCATGCTTGTTCGACCTGCCATGGCGCCGGCCGCGTCGCGGCAACGCGGGACATTACGATAGAGATCCTGCCGGGCATCGATGATAACCAACTGATCAAGGTCAAGGGTATGGGCGAGGCCGGAGAGCGCGGTACGACGGCGGGCGATCTATACGTGCGCGTCCGCGTTGTGCGGCATCCGGTCTTTGAGCGCCGCGGGAACGATCTTATCGTGCGGTATGAATTGAACATGCTGGACCTTCTGCTGGGGAAGAAGATAGCCGTCCCAACGATCGAAGGAAAGCGCCAGGAGGCGGAGATCCCGCCGGGATTCAACTTGAAAGACCACCTTAGGATCCCGCGCGAAGGAATGCCGCATTTCGGATCGGGCAGATCGATGTTCGCCGCGGGTCGGGGCGACCTTCTTGTAGATTTCATCATCAAGGCGCCGAAACCGGACGGAAAGGTGAAAAAAGCGCTTGAATCATAGCTGCTGTCCTCATGGCGATCCTGATCTCGGGCGATAAAAAACATATCCGGCCGGACGAGGTCGCGGCGCTCTATGTGGAGCTTGGATGGGGGACGGCTCGGGAATATTCCCCGGCGCGCATGAGCCGATCGCTCGCGGGGTGCGATATCGTGGTCGGCGCATGGAATGATGCCGGCGAGCTCGTTGGCATCGCCCGCGGGTTTTCCGATTTTGTTACGACGACAAAGATACTCGATATGCTGATCGCGCCGGAATATCAGCGGCAGGGGATCGGCATCCGCATGATGCGGAAGATAGAGTCGCTCGCGCGCGGGACCGATATCTACTTTGAGACCGAACGGAAAAATTTCGGTTTCGCGGAGAAGTGCGGCTATGTGAAACGGAAGGGCCTGATGGTGTTCATGAAGCCGGTTCGCCATTCCGGAAAAGTATCAGGCCGAAAAAAATAAGCACATCCTTTTTCTGGGACCGCCGATTTTCGAGGCGGATTTTTTTGTGGCTAGGGTGGGAATTGAACCCACGACCCGACGCTTATGAAACGTCTGCTCTACCACTGAGCTACCTAGCCAGCTTCCCGAATTGCATCGGCGAAGATCATGAAGATACTACCGCATTTCCCGGGCATTTTCAACAGGAATCAGCGTCAAAAAAACGGGCGGGAAGCGTGAAGCATCCCGCCCGCTATGCCGCTTTCCGGCGTCTCCGACGTTTTTTCCGGTGCTGGCCTCCGACGTGCCATTTGCTGCAGAAAGGGCACGGATACGTGCTCAGATAGATGTTGTCGCCGTTTTTGCGGCGAATATCTTCGGCGTGACGGATCGCGTCGGCCTGGTTCTCGTGCGGGACCTTATCCCCGCACATATGTTCGTACAGGGAATAATCATCCGACATGAGATTTCCTTTCCCGGGGCACACCCGCAAACTTCCGGTATGAAAACACGAAACGCGGGATTACGCAAGTTTCGCACGGAATGGTAAAATGATCCTACTATGGCAAAGAGAACATTCGTTTTGATCGTGCTGGATGGATGGGGGATCGGCAGGAACGATGCTTCAAATCCTATTTATGTTGCCAAGCCGGCAACGTTCGCGAAGCTTGCGGACGAATATCCGGTGACGAGCCTCCAGGCATCGGGTATCGCGGTCGGTCTTCCCTGGGGCGAGGTCGGCAACAGCGAGGTCGGTCACTTGACGCTCGGTGCGGGCAAGGTGCTGTACCAATATTATCCGAAGATCACGATGGCGATCCGCGACGGGTCGTTCTTCGAGAACAAGGTCCTGAAAGATGCCTGTGCGCACGCACGGGAAACGGGCGGGGCCGTCAATTTCGCCGGCCTGCTCACCAAGGCGAACGTTCATGCGTCCCTTGACCACCTGAAGGCGCTTATCAAAATGGCACAGCAGGAGAAGGCGCCGAAGATCAACCTGCATCTTTTCGCCGACGCCAAGGACAGCCCGCCGCACACGCTGCAGCAGTTCCTGAAAGAGATCCCCCGGGAATACCTCGCGAGCCTTATGGGCCGTTACTATGCCATGGACCGGCAGGGTGATTGGCGCCTGACCGAAGCGGCCTACGGGGCCATGACGGGCGCTTCGGGACAGCTCGTTGCCGATCCTGATCCGGTGATCGCGGCGACCTATGCGCGCGGCGTGACCGAGGAATATCTTTTGCCCCTGCGGTTCGCTGAAGATCGGAAAGTGCAGGACGGCGACGCGCTCTTCTTTTTCAATTATCGCGAGGACAGCATCCGGCAGCTCGCATCTTCCTTCATTCTCAAGCCGTTCGACAAGTTCGCGACGGTCGATTTCAAAAATCTTTTCGTGGCGACCATGAGCCATTACGATGATGCTTTTACGGTCCCGGTTGCATTCCCTGCGGACATTGTTACGAATCCGATCGGCAAGGTGCTTTCCGATCGGGATATGACCCAGCTGCGGCTTGCGGAAACATACAAATACGCGCACGTGACCTATTTCTTCAACGGACTCCGCGAAGAACCTTTCACGAACGAATACCGCATCCTGATCCCGTCGAACGAGAGCCTGCACCCCGAAGAGCATCCCGAAATGATGGCGAAGCTCATTACGGACCGCCTGGTGGAGGCGGTCGAGAACCGTGCATTCGATTTCATCCTCGTCAACTACGCAAATCCGGATACGATCGGGCATACCGCCGATTATAATGCGGGCGTGGAGGCGGTCCGCGTCGTGGACCGGGAGATCGGACGGGTCCTTGAGGCCGCCGAACGTTCCGGCGCCCTGCTCATGCTCACGGGCGACCACGGCAATATTGAGGAGATGATCAATCCGATGACGGGACTTCCTGAGAGCCAGCACGATCCAAGTCCGGTTCCGTTCTATCTCGTGGGACAGGAATTCAAGGGGAGGAAGTTCGTCAATCAGGATGCGCTTGCCGCGGAAACGCTCGGCTCTCTCGCGGATGTTGCGCCGACGATCCTTGAGATCATGGGCGTCCCGCAGCCCCCGGAAATGAACGGCAGGAGCTTACTTGACGGATTATCGTAGTTGTGGTAAAAAAATACGGGAGGATTTAACAATGTTTCGTTCGGTAAATCGGATGGGCGTTTTTACGTTTGTCGCGCTTTGTCTGTTCTCGGCGGAGTCGATCTTCGCCCGGCAGTTGGGCGTTTCCGGAACGGCGATCTTCTGGGTGATATTCACCCAGTTCGTCATCGTCGCGGCCGTGCTCGCGGCGATCGACCCTTTCCGTGGAAAGGGGACCGGATACGGTTTCGCTGCGCTGTGCAGTTTCGGGTCGCTGGTCCTTATGGCGGCTCATGAGCTGTGGTGGGTCGGATTCGCCTTCTGCGTCGCCGGTCCGGCGACGATGTGGGCGGTCTATAGCTTACGGAAGATCCGGAGCGTCAGCATACGACTCCGGTAACGCCCCCTTTGTTCTTTCTGCCCCCGTTTCGGCAAGTCGCCGAGCGGGGGTTCATTTTTTCTTGGGCGGTGTCTTCCTGTCGGAGAGCGAAGGGCGAACGATTTTGTCGGCAGTTATCCGCAAGGCGGATCACATCTCTTAATCCACGATCGTCCAAAAAGAGAGCCGAGCTCGTTTATTCCAGTAATTGCGCAAGAAGAATGAACTCGCATCTCTTAATAAACGATCGTTTATTAAGAGATGCGGGGTTTAGCGATTTTTCATCCACCTGTTTCATCACGACGTTTCCCGTGGAAGGTCTTATGGATCTCGCGGAGCTGCTTGTCGGTGAGGTGCGTGTAGATCTGCGTCGTCGCAATGTTCGCGTGCCCCAGGAGTTCCTGGACCGACCGGATATCTGCTCCGTTCATCAGGAGATCGGTCGCAAAGCTATGCCGCAATTCGTGCGCATGGACGGGTTTTATGATGCCGGCTTGCCGCGAGCGGAATGCGACGACGCGCTCCGCTGAGCGGGGTGTGATGCGGCCGATGATCTTTCCTGACTTGTTGATGCTGACAAAAAGCGCCGTTTCGGCGTCGGCGCGTTTTTCAAGATACCGACGGATAGCTTCTTTTGCCGAAGGAGAAAGGAAAACGACGCGGATCTTATCGCCTTTTCCGCGTACGGAGAGCTCGCCCCGTTTGAGGTCCAGATAGCGGTCCAGCGAACAGAGTTCTGCGAGCCGGAGGCCGGTGGAGAAGAATGTTTCAAGGATCGCTTTGTCTCGCAGGTCGCGCAGCGTGTCTTCTTTCGGTGCCGCGAGCAGGT
>DAIBYH010000010.1 GCA_027424065.1 Candidatus Parcubacteria bacterium
ACGCCGATCTGCGTATAGTGGATATTCAGAATGTTCGCCCGGTGCCCGGGCGAACCCATCCAGGCACCAACGACCCCCGCGTCACCCGCGAAAGTCCCCAGGGCAAGGTTCTCGCCCAGTGCGATGTAGTTATATCCATCCGCCGCCGCAACCGTTTCCGCGCTCGACCCCGTCGGAGAAACATGGGCAAAATATTGCTTTGCGATCATGTCGTTCAATCGTTCGGTGGCAATCTGGTCCAGAAGTGAATTCTCGGTAAGCGGAGGAAGGTTGCCGTTCAGCTTCCGCTGGAGGTTCGTTTCCTCGATGATCCCCGCGCGCGTCAGAACATCCGTACCGGTCGCCGCTGCCGAAGGGGTCGTTCCTGTCGCAATGAGCGGAGCGGGATTTGAAACATCCTTTCGGACCTCCTGAACCACGGTTCCGAGCGCCGCCGTTTCAAAGGATGAGATCTTCTGCAGCGTCGCAGGACGCGAAAGATACCATCCTCCACCAAGAACGACAAGGAGGACCGCCAAAAGCACAAGGAGCCGCCATGTCGCCCGGCGGCGTACGGCATCATTCAACATACATTCATCATACCAAATCGGAACGCAGCGTTCCGATGTTGAAAAAGGCCCCGCCTTCCACTATCATCAAGCGAGGATATGCCCGGGTGGCGGAATGGCAGACGCGAAGGACTCAAAATCCTTTGTTCGCAAGAACGTGTGGGTTCGACTCCCACCCCGGGCACAATCACAAAAACAGGCATCGCAAGATGTCCTTTTTTTGTGATTGCTGATCGAGAGGAGTCGAACGCCGGAACCTGAATTTTCAGAAGAAAATTCAGGCGAGGCGGTGCCCAGCGCGGATGCGAGCGGCGGCGAGCATCCGACGCGCGGGCGACTCCCACCCCGGGCACCACTTCGCTCCTGCGGAGCTTCGCGGCGCGAGCGCTGCTCTTTTCTTCCGGAGCTTCGCGGTGCAGGCACATACGGAACAATCTCAATCGGAAACCGCACTACTGCTCGCAAGTGCGGCGGAAGTGCTTGCCGTTGAGCTCGGAATGATGATCACCATCGTTTCGCCGGGCTTCGCATAATTGAACCGCGCGCGGAGCTCTTTCTCCAGATTCACCGGATCTGCCAGGTAGTTCACTTCGGCGGATAAACTTGCCTCCTGCGCCTTCGCCTGATCAAGCTGGCTTGAGATGGAAGCGTATTGAGCGGAAAGGGAATGAACTTCCTTGAAAGAGGAGTATATCTGCGTTCCGATGAACGCAAGCACAAGCATCAGAATGACGGCAACGGCGATCTTCATGCTCTCATGATACCGCGTTCCGTGAACGGTCTCAACAAAAAAACCACCCCGCTCTTGGCGGGGTGGTTTTTTACAAAAGTCCTACAGGGAAACGTCCAGCTTGCGGCGGATCTTCGATCCGGAGATCCCGCGCACGAAATAAAGTTTGGAACGGTGGACCTTCTTCGGACTTGAAACGATCTCCGCCTTGACGATGGCCGGAGAATGGATCGGATACACCTTCTCCACGCCGACGCCCGCAAGAATAGCGCGGACCGTGAACGTCGCACCCGGCTCTACGCCGTGCTTGCGCGAGATCACCAAGCCCTCGAACGGCGTCTTGCCTTCGTAAACCTTGATCTTGGCGCCAGGCCGTATCTTTTTAATGATTTCTTCGGAGATCATGCTATTGGTTGCTGTACCAGAGTTTCTATTTTTCCTATCAGATCGTCTATGGATATTTTCACTTTCACGAAATATGCCTTCGCTCCCAGCTGCTGCGCTTTCAGAACGTCGGAATCCTGGGCAAGATTGCTCACGACGACGACCGGCGTCCGCTCAAGGCCGGGCATCAGCGAGATCGCCTTCAGCACATCAAAGCCGTTGGTCTTCGGCATGATGAGGTCGAGGATCACGAGATCCGGACGCTCCTCAGGAAGGCGCTTGATGGCATCATCGCCATCAAATGCCTGAGCCACCTGAAAACCATCCTTTTCGAGCCGTGCGCGGATGAGCGATGACAAAAACTTGTCATCTTCCACGAGCATCACTTTTTTCGATGTTTCGGGCATATCACTTCGTATCTTACCACAATATTCCCATTCTTAAAGAGCTTTTTAGTTGTCCCAACATTCCGGACTGGACCGAGGTCCCGTTCCCGAAACGCGACGCTACACGATTTCTGTGTAGTTTAATTGATCCACGCACAGCTTCCGCTACGCGTGCCTTGTTACGACTTAGCCCATGTCACCGAGCTTAGGCTAATCCCGAAAAGAGATTTCGCCCATTCCCGGCTCCCTTGGCTTGACGGGCAGTGAGTACAGGACTCGAGAACGTATTCACCGCGCCATGCTGATACGCGATTACTAGCGATTCCGGCTTCATGAGGGCAGGTTGCAGCCCTCAATCCGAACTGGGGCGATGTTTGATGGGATTAGCTCCCCCTTACGGGTTGGCAACCCATTGTCATCGCCATTGTAACGTGAGTGTAGCCCAAGGCATCAAAGGGCCATGCTGATTTGACATCATCCCCTCCTTCCTCCCCCGCTGAAAGAAGCGATTAGTGAGATAGCGATCAGCGATCAGTAGAATCTTTTTCTTTCTGATCGCTAATCCCTCTCTTCCTACTCTCTTCCTTTAGCGGGGGCAGTTTCACGCGACACTTGTAACGCGTAATAGGGGTTGCGCTCGTTACCCCACTTAAGGGAACATCTCAAGACACGAGCTGACGACAACCATGCAGCACCTGCGCTAACTGTCCTTGTGAGAAGGCCAACGTTTCCGTCGGCTGTCAGTTAACATTTCCAGCCTTGGTAAGGTTCCTCGTTCATTGTCGAATTAAACCTCACGTTCCACCGCTTGTGCGAGTCCCCGTCTATTCCTTTGAGTTTTAAGCTTGCGCTCGTACTTCCCAGGCGGCCTGTTTAACGCGTTAGCTCCGCCACTCCGAGGGTCGATACTCGAAACAGCAAACAGGCATCGTTTAGGGCGTGGACTACAAGGGTATCTAATCCTTTTTGCTCCCCACGCTTTCGCGTCTCAGTGTCAGGAAGGTCCCAGTGCACTGCCTTCGCCTTTGGTATTCCGCACGATATCAACGGATTTCACCCCTACACCGTGCGTTCTATGCACCTCTAACCCCCTCGAGCTCCGCCGTATCTCCTGCGCTTTCAGGGTTAGGCCCTGATCTTTAACAGAAGACGCGCGAAGCCACCTACACGCGCTTTACGCCCAATAAATCCGGATAACGCTTGAGGTCTACGTTTTACCGCTGGTGCTGGCACGTAGTTACCCACCTCTTTCCGTAAATCGCTCATTTACATTGCTGATTTACTACCGCAGTTTACGACCCGAAGGCCTTCATCCTGCACGCGGTGTCGCTCGATCAGGCTTTCGCCCATTGTCGAATATTCTCGACTGCTGCCTCCCGTAGGAGTACGAGCCGTGTCTCAGTCTCGTCGTTGGGGGCCAGGCTCTCACCTCCCCTACCGGTCGTAGCCTTGGTAGGCCATTACCCTACCAACTAGCTGATCGGACCTAGGCCGATCTCGAAGCGGCTTGCGCCTTTCGTCTTGCGACAATATCGGGAATTACCCCGCCTTTCGGCGAGCTGTGCCCGTCTTCGAGGTACGTACCAGGGTGTTACTAACTCGTTCGCCGCTCCTCATTAACATCCATTACCCTTGATGTAATCTCAGGTAATTTCAAAAAATGAAGCGCTCGACTTGCATGCCTTATCCACACCGCCAGCGTTCATCCTGGACCAGGATCAAATCCTCATATAAAAGAATTTGAGTTATTCACTCAAACCCTCAACAGCGCCGACGGACCGGTTTGCACCGGCACATCAGAACTGTTGAGGGCTATTTGAATGAACCCGCGACATTTCTTGAAAAATGCCGCAAAAAAATAAACTTTGGGACAACTAAAAAACTCTCTAGCTGCTTTTTACTTGTAAAAGGACGGTCATTTGATCACGCGTTCCATTATATAGATACGGAAAGCTTTGTCAACGGCCTCGCTGGGCCTTTTTCCTGCCCGAAAATCCTCATCCCGTATGCCGCAAAACTTCCCTTTCCCGACCGAACGTGATATGAAAGAAAAAAGGAGGAAGGTTATGCAACCAAGAACATACGCCTTTGAGGCGGAGCGGCGGCTGCTCGCGGCGCGGACCCAGCAGGAATTCGAACGTCTTCGGACGGAGATCCTGGGAGAGATCCGCAGAGGATTTGAGATCGGCGAACAGCAGGAGATCATCGATTCCCTGCCTGACCGATTTTCGCAGTCCTGACGCAGCACCTCTCCTCTCTCTTCACCTGCGGCCGCACCAACATAATGGTGCGGCCGCTTTCCTTAGAACCTATCTCAAAACTGTTCCGTCCGCGATCCCGCCAAGACAGAAGAAGCTTCGCCGAAATGAAACAATGAATCTCCCCCAGCTTAACGCTCAGGGTATCATGAGATACCCGGCGCGTCCCGCCACGGCGGGACACCGATGCGACTCGGGAGATTCTCCACCCTCCGGGCTTCGCTTCATCCCCAACCTTACGGTTGGGGATTTCGCTTCAGGTGGATTAAAAAATCTTAAACCCCACATCTCTTAATGGACGATCGTTCATAAAGAGAGGTCCGTCCTCTTTGCCCGTAGCCGTCTTATAAGGAAAGCGCACATCTCTTAATCAACGACCGTTCATAAAGAGAGTTTTACGATTCTCAATGAAGCTCCCCGGGCTCACGTCCGGGGTATTCGTCTAAAGTGCAAATCAAAAACAACCCCCTCGAACGAAGGGGTTGTCGCTGGCAGGGCAACGATCTTACGGACGCGTCGTAGGCGTCGCCTGGGTCGAAGGCGCTGCGGCGGACTGGCTGGTCGGAGCATTGGACCAGTACTGCATCATCGGATAGGCGCGGCCGTAACCGTAACCATCCATCATCCGATATCCAAAGCTCGAGTCGAACGTGGCCTTCAGCTCGCCGATCATGATGCCGAAAGCGAACACTATCACAAGGATCGTGATGCCGAGGGCCCAACGGATAACATGATATCCGCAGCCATGGTGATGCATCATGCCCCAGCCGCACATTTTGCCGTGGCAGATAGGGCACTCGGAGCAACCGCGCTGCCCTTCCATTTTGTCCTGTTCTTCCATGTTCATAAAAATTGGTTTTCGACCTTTATTTTCCTATTCCTCGGTTTCCATTCCCGTAGCGCTTCCCGCCTCCTTCGCGATCTCCCGAAACTCATTCTCGATCTCCGCAAGACGCACGCGCGTCTCTTTAATGAGCGCCGCCGCGTCGCGCACCTTTGCGAGGCCTGCGTCAAAATCGGGTTCATCGCTGCGCTCCTGAGCCTCCAGCCATTCGGCGATCTCCGAGATCCTCTTCAGATTCTCCCCGACATTTATCCGAGCCGTTTCCTCTTTTTTCTGCGGTATCTTTTTGGGCATGTTTCTTTTCTTAGGAACTCGTTCTCTTCGCCGAGATGGTCCCGTCGGAGAACTGGATCTCGATCTCCCCGTCCGGCGGCACCGAACCCGCTTTCTTCACTATCTTACCACGATACCGCACAAGGGTGTATCCGAGGCGCAGATTTTTCGCAGGATCGTTCGCCGCGATGATGCGCGCCGCCGTATCCAAGCGCATGCGCGCGAAACGGACCAATCCGTCGCAAGCCCCCGCGACCCGTCGCTCGGCATACCTCAGCCGCTCCTCGGCGGCGCGGCGCATCGCACGCAACCGTTCTTCGTAGCGGGAGAATTCCAGCGACCGACGGGCGTATTCAAGCGCATTTCCATATGAAGTCCGGACGCGCTCCGCGTCGCGCGCAAGCCGGGATGCGGCATCCTGCCAGGAACGATTCAGGAAATTTGCCGCTGCCGTCGGCGTTGAAACATGGACATCCGCCGCAAGCGCCGCAAGCGGCACATCCTGGTGGTGGCCGATCGCAGCGATGACCGGGACGGGAAAATCGATAAGCGCCCGGACCAATGCCTCGTTATCAAACGCCTGCAATGCCTCCATGGACCCGCCGCCACGGGCAACGATCAGAACATCCATCGGGACCGCGGCCATCCGGCGGACCGCAGCGAGCAGGCTCTCTACGGATTCCGGGCCCTCGACGCGGGCATCAGCAAGAAAAACCTTGAAACCGAACCGCCCGAGATTATTCAAAATATCATGGATGACCGCGCCGTTCCGCGAGGTCACAACACCGATGCGTTCCGGATAGTCCGCCACCGCGCGCTTTCGCTCCTCGCTGAAAACGCCCTCGGCGGCCAGCTTCCGCTTGAGCTCCTCGTACCGCTTCGCGAGCACGCCCTCTCCCGTCAGCTCCATAGCGCGCACGCGGAAGCTCAGTTCCCCGCGCGGCGCATATACGCTCGCGCTCCCCACGATCACGACGCGCATGCCCGCCTCCAGGCGGATGCCGAGATTCTCATAAATAGCCCTCCAGACGACACAATGCAGCACGCCTTCGCCGGACTCATCCTTCAGATCGAAGTAAACATGTCCCGATGGCGGAAAGCTTGCCTTACTGATCTCTCCGACGATGGAGACTTCGATACCGCGCAGCGTTTCGTTCAGCGTCTCAATATAAGCGATCACGGAAAGCGGCTTCGCGGCCGCCTCCTCCTCTTCAAAAAGCAATTCCTGTGCCGGCATGAAGGTCATTATACCCCCGATCGCGCACGGCGCGAACTCAGAACCGCACAAAGATGCCCGAAGGAACAGAACGTCCGGGAAACGATTCGGGGATCAAAAGTTCGCCGTACTCGCCGTCCCGATTCGGAAAAACATCATCCACCGCCTGACGGAACGACGTTGCGGAATAACCGGCGGCGTATCCATTCAACAGGAAGAAAGCGCCGGGCCGGTCTGAAAAGATCTTCGCGGCCTCCTGCAGCAGCCGGGGCAAATGCTCCTCGATGCGCCACACCTCGCCGTCCGGTCCGCGGCCGAACGCCGGCGGATCAAGAATGATCCCGTCATAGCGGACCCCGCGGCGACCCTCGCGCAAGACGAACTTCAACGCATCATCGTCAAGGAAACGGACCGCGCGCGGATCGAGATCCGACGCCTTCGCATTTTCTTTCGCCCACGCATTGCTCTGCTTTGAAGCGTCCACATGGGTAACCTCGGCGCCGGCGCGGGCGGCAACGATGCTCGCGATGCCGGTATACCCGAACAGATTGAGAACTTTCGGTTGGTCCATTTTTCCGACGCGCGACCTGAGCCATTCCCAATTCGCCGCCTGCTCCGGAAAGACGCCGAGATGCTTGAAAGATCCGAGACGGACGGAAAAACGGACATCATTCCACGACAGCTGCCAGGTGTCGGGCAGGACTGAGCCCGTTCTCTTCCAGGATCCCTTCGCCCCCGAAAACCTGAACTCCCCGTGCGCGTCGGCCCACGCCGCGGCCCGACGAGGACCCCAGATCGCCTGCGTTTCCGGACGGATCACCGTAAAAGAACCGAAACGTTCCAGTTTTCGGTTATCGCCGGAGTCGATCAATTCATAATCAGGCCATGCCGGAACGGCCAAATCCCTGTTTTCCATAAAAATCGGTGGCGTCGGCACTCTGCACCGGACGCTCATAGCGTAAGTATATCAAATGAACGTCCGCCTGGTAATTTGCGCATTTCTCCAAAACATGGTATCCTTATTTCCATGTAAGTGTTTCTTAGTAGGTTTCCGCGTGCGTGCCCTTCGGGACATCGGCGTTCAGAAGCAGAGGAGAAGGAAGGTCGCCTTACATAACTTAGTAACAAGCTAGATGGCTAAAAAATTATACGTGGGAGGTCTGCCCTATTCCACGACGGAGGACGAGCTTCGCGAAGCATTCGCGAAGGCCGGCGCCGTCGCCTCGGCGACGATCCTGATGGACAAAATGACGGGCCGCTCGCGCGGTTTCGGATTTGTCGAGATGGAGAACGACGAGGACGCCTCGAAGGCGATCGACATGTGGAACGGTCAGGATTTCGGCGGCCGCAAATTGACGGTCAACGAAGCCAAGCCGATGGAGCCTCGCGCTCCCCGCTCGAACGACGGTGGTGGCTACGGCCAGCGCCGCAGCTGGTAAGAAACCGGCATCGTTCAAAAAACCCCGCCCTTGGCGGGGTTTTTTGTTTGCGGGAAAAAAGCCGAGATATATTTTTCCGCCGGACCTTAACTCACGGTCCAGCCGAAAAATATATCTCGACGCACTATGCCTTACAATCGGCGCATAAGATATTTTAGCGCTTCGCGCCATATAACAAAGAAGGCGATTGTGATAAAATGATGTCATTATGGACATCGCGCTTCTCATCCTTATTATGGCCGCGCTTGCCCTGATCGCCTGGCGGCTCTGGCACCCGGCCGAACCCGCACCGAAGGACGACCAGGCCCTTCTCCTGCTTCAAAACCAGATGCAGGCGGAACAAAAACAGCTTCAGGACCGGCTTGGCGAGCTGACAAAAATGCTGGACGCGCGGCTCGGCGATTCCACGAAGACCATGCTCGCGCAGTCCGATAAAAGCGTCCAGATCGTGCGCGAGATCACGAGCGAGATCACAAAGGTGCAGGAGGGCCAGAAACAGATCACGGCCCTGAACGACCAATTAAAAAATTTGAACGATATCCTGAAAAACACGAAGCAGCGGGGCGTCCTCGGAGAATATTATCTTGAAATGGTACTGAAGAACGTGCTGTCCCCCGGCGAATACCAACTCCAATATCCCTTCAAGGACAATAC
Organism: Candidatus Parcubacteria bacterium; assembly: GCA_027424065.1. GTDB lineage: Bacteria > Patescibacteriota > Minisyncoccia > UBA6257 > 2-01-FULL-56-20 > CAJAQL01. The sequence continues at coordinate 8,733 of DAIBYH010000010.1, forward strand.
GAAAGTGGACGCCGTCATCTTCTACGACGGCCGCGTCATTCCCATTGATTCAAAGTTCAGCCTTGAAAACTATAACCGTCTTGCCGTCGCCATTTCCGATGAAGAGCGAAAACGCCATGAAGACGCGTTCCGCAATGATCTCAAAACGCGCATTGACGAAACAGCGAAATACATCAAACCGGCCGAGGACACGGTGAACTTCGCTTTCATGTTCATTCCCTCCGAAGCGCTCTATTACGACCTCCTCGTCAACAAGGTCGGCTCCGCTGCCGAGCGCGACCTCATCCAATATGCCGCAGAAAAGCGCGTCTATCCCGTTTCCCCGACGACATTCTATGCCTACCTCCAGATGGCCCTCCAGGGCATCCGCCAGATCGAGATCAACCGGTCGACGGAGATCATCCGGAAGAACGTGGGCGAGCTGCAAAAGCATCTCGCGCGCTACGAGGAATATCTGGAGAAGATCGGCGACCGCCTTGCGACGACCACGAACGCCTACACGACCGCAGCCAAGGAGTTCGGCAAGATCAATAAAGACATCCTGCGCATCGGACCCGAGGAGTCCGAGGGCGCCCTCCCGGAACGGGAAACGGAAGATCTTATTTGAGCATCGTTTCCACGATCCGGCCGGCACGCTCTCCCTGTACCGCAAGAGATTCCTTCACCTCGCGGAAGAAATAGGCCGGCGTCCGCTTGATGAAATGCGGCAGAAGATGCAGTGCGTCATAGAACAGGAAGAGCGCAACGCCGATCACGCCGAGGATCGGCAGCTCGCGATAGATCCCGGCCAGGAAGAATGCGGAGATAAAGAAAAGGTGCATGACCGCCAGAATGGAAAATGAAAGCGCATCAAAACGCCAGGCCTTGCTCCTCCCGTAGCGGATCATGGCCCAAATGCTCACCTGTACCACCTCAAGCCCCAGAACGACGAGCAGGATCAGTTTCCACATCGCCACCTGGGGATCATAGAGCACGCTGAGATCGGGACGATAGTGGAACGAGAGGAGCGTTGTCCAATGATTGATCTCGTACGGCAGGATCGCAATGAGGCTGAATACGGCAAGCTCGGCGGCCAGGCCAAGATATGCAATGACCGGACTCAGAACCATCAGGACCTTCGTGAGAACCCTCTTGGGATTCAAGGTCCGCAGGAAACGCATCAGGAACGAGAACGAGAAGACCACGAAGATCCATCCGGCAAGATTCTCGAACGGGACGCCGTACCACTCCTGATTGAGCGGAATCGACCAGTGCCAGAATCCGAGACGGATCGCGATCGCGTCCATGGAAAGATCGAGCAGCAATGCCGTCAGAGCATCAAGGAACGGCCGCAGCTGCCACGGCATGCGATACTCGTCGCTCAAGAGCATGGCGCAGTAGACGATGACCGCCCAGCCCACACCGATCACGAGCGGAACATGCATCACCTGGATCAGGAAATTGCCGCTGTAGGAATAGGTATGAGCAAGGTAGGTATCGCCGATCTCGAGCACCATGCCGAAAACGGCGCAGCTTATGACCTCAAAAAGGCGGCGCCAATTGCGCGCCGCCGACTCACGGACCACGATCGCGAGAAAAGAAACGGTCCCGAGGATCTCAAATGCAAGATAGAAGTCGGGATGGAGCAGCGAAAGCGGGGGCATGGACTCTGAAAGAACGATCCCGCCGGGGCGGGATCGTTCTCCTTATTTTTTCCTCCGGCGGAGGAAGGCCGGAATATCCCACACGTCCTCCTCTTTTTCGTCCTTCATATCTTTCGAGCCCCTCATCTCCTTCTTCCGGTCTTCAAGCGAAGCAGCCGATGTTTTCGCACCCGTACCGAACGGCAGCGGTGCGCCTTCCTTCTCTTCCGTGCCGCGCGCCGCAGCACCTGCCGGCGGAACCGTCTTCACTTCCGCAGGGGGCGGAACAAAGCCCTTCTTTACCACCGGGCCCTCGCTTGCCGGAGAACCGCTCGAAAAAATGGAATGCCGATCGCCGAAATGACCGCCGGACGCTCCGAAGAGCATAGCGGGCTGGGTGCCGCTGCCATTGAATCCGCTCGCGATGATCGTGATCTTCACCTGGTTCGGCTTGAGATTCTTGTCATAATAAGCGCCGAAGATGATGCGCGCGCCCGGGTCCACGGTCTGCGCGACCAGCCGTGCGGCCTCGTTGATCTCCGTCATCTTAAGGTCGCGTCCGCCCGAAATGCCGAGGAGGACCGCTTTTGCGCCGTCGGGCGCGGTCTCGAGAAGCGGCGAGTGCATCGCCATGTTCACGGCATCCATCGCGCGGTTCGCGCCCGCCGCGATACCGACGCCCACGATCGCGACGCCTGCATCAACCATGATATTTTTCACATCCGCAAAGTCCACATTGATGATACCCGGCATCGCAATGATCTCCACCAATCCGTTCAGCGCGTTCCGGAGCACGTCGTCGATCGCCTCGAATGCCTTCAGGATCGGCGTATCCTTGCCGATCACGGTGAAGATCCGGTCGTTCGGAACCACGATGAGCGCATCCACCTTGTCCTTCAGCTTCATCAATCCTTCGGCGGCGATGCGCTCCCGCTGCACGCCCTCGAAACCGAACGGCTTCGTCACGACCGCAACCGTAAGAGCTCCCGCCTGCTTTGCCGTTTCGGCGATCACCGGTGTCGCGCCCGTACCCGTTCCGCCGCCGAGACCCGCGGCCAGGAACACGAGGTCCGCACCCTTCACGATGTCAGCGATCTCTGAGCGGTTCTCTTCCGCGGCCTGCTTGCCGAGATCCGGATTCATGCCGGTACCGAGTCCCCGCGTCAGGTTCTTTCCGATATAGAGCTTCTGCTTAACGTCGCAATGATCGAGGTCCTGGTGGTCCGTATTGATGGCAATGAAATCAACCCCGCGGAAAAAATCCCGCGACATGCGCGTCACTGCGTGGCCGCCGCCCCCGCCGACGCCGATGACCTTAACGTTCGCCGCAAGCGGCTGGAAACCGCTGTCCCCCGTCCTCTTCCTTACGCTCGCGTGCCGGGGTCGCACGGTGGTTGATTTTTTCTTTGTCATGGATTCAGTTTAACAAAATCGGACATCGGCCTCAATAGCTGCTCTCCCCGCAAAAGACCGTTCTAGGGGGCGAAATACCTGAAAACGCCCTTGATGCGATTCATTGCCGAACCGCCCCGGACCGGGCCGCCGCCCTTGTCCCATCCGGACTGGTCCGCGGCCTGAAGCACCAGGCCAAACGCATTTACGAACTCCGGATCTTCAAGATATTCCTTGAACGCACCTCCTTCGTCCTGCCATTCCTCCGTAAGCGTCGAACCGACCTGCGCGGAAAGGCGCATGTCCTGCTTGACGAGGTCCGTAATGCCGGGCATCCGCGCACCGCCGCCGACCACCACGGCGCCGCCGGGAAGTTCCGCATATTTGCGCTGCGCCTTCAGTTCGGCATTCACCAGATCAAAGATCTCACCGAGGCGCGACTCGATGATATCCGCGATGAAGCGGCGCGAAACGGGCCCCTTCGCATCGGGAACCCATTTCGTGATATCCACCAGGTCCTTCGCATTTACGTCCCGCGCAAGAGCATGTCCGTATTCCAGTTTGATATCCTCGGCGGCGTCGATCGGTATCTTGAGACCGATCGCGAGATCGTTCGAGATGTTGCCTGCCCCGACCGGAAACTTCGCCGCGCTCACGAGGCGGTTCTCCTCATAGACGCTCATGCCGGTCGTCCCGAAACCGATATCCACGAGCACCACGCCGAGGTCGCGCTGCCGTTTTGAAAGCGCGGCCCGTGCACCGACAAGCGGCGCAAATACCAGTCCGCCGATCTCGCCGCCGGCAAGCTCCACCGAACGGATGAGGTTCTTCACGTGCGGCGAGAATGCATCGATGATCACGCTCTGCACCTCGAGCCGGCTTCCCGAAAGCCCGAGCGGGTTCGAAATGTCGCCGACACCGTCCACGATGAACTCGCGGGTCAGCGTGTGCACGATCATCCGGTTTTGGGGAAGATTCACGGCCTGGCTCGCCCGAACGGCGCGATCCACATCATCCTGATAGATCTCCGCATCGGCGCGCGAGACCGCAACAATACCGCGCGACACCTGCATGCCGACCTGAGGCGTACCGAGGCTCAAAAAAATATTCTTCGCCGCGGCTTTCGAGATCTTTTTAACGTCCGCGAGGACGCGGCTCACGGTCCGGGAAACCTCGACGATATCCATCACGGCGCCGCGCCTGAGCCCTCCGCACGACTCTTCCGCAACATGGACCACCGCGATCTTTCCGCCGACCTGTTCCCCGATCACAACCTTGACCGAAGAGGTCCCAATATCAATGCCCGTGATCATGCCGCCGCGGAGATTCTTCCATGCCATGCCTACATGATATCACAGAATCATACAGAATAACTGTGGATGAAACTCTCCGGACCCATCGGACGGGGCATTCGCCCAAGACCGCATTCTGATCTATTCCGAAATGGTCCGGCAGCGAAAGGGACAAGGTGCCATTATGACAAGAAGAGACATGCCTGCAGGCATGTCTCTTCTCCGACGGCGCACCCTCGCGGGAAAAACCGCAACTATCCTACTGCGAAGCCGTCCCCAAGAGCGAATTCAACTGGCTCGAGCTCACAAGGCCCTGCGCACCCGACTGCTGAAGCAATTGGAGCAGCAGGGTAATAAGCTGAACAAGCTCTTGCCGGATCGCTGCCTGCGCCGAAGAACCATTACTGCCGGATCCGGCAACCGGACCTGGCGCCGGGACGACCGGCGACACGGGCGCGCTTGCCGATCCCACGGTCACGTATGCTGACTTCGTTCCCACGAGCGAACCAGCGGCATTATAGGCGGATAACGTGATCTCTACCTGCTCACTGCTCTGGTCGCTATTGATGAATTGAAGCTGCGTGCTATTTGCACCATCCGCAAAGGTGGATGTCCTGCCGCACGAATCGCCGCCATGGCCGTCGGGAGAGCTCACGCCGAAGGGGCACGTGACGGACAAATTGACCGTGGGCAGATCCGTGCCGACATAACTGATCGTCGTCATCTGTCCGGAAGCGATCGAATTGGGAGAAACCGTAAAAGAGCTCAGCGTCGGATAACCCGAGCTTGAAGAGCTTGAATCGGTTATCGTAAGTTCACCGCTCGTCGCCGATGCGATCACATTGGCACTGTTGTCGGTATAATCGATCTCCAGATATGCCGGCCCCGACCACCCATCGGCAACGGTCGGCACGGTCACCGTAAGCGGATACGGCAAGGACGATGCACGAAAGATCAATGGGTCGTAGGTGTTTGAAACGCTGTTATTCCCAAGAAGCTGGTCCGGCTTCTCCTTGAGATAGACGAAATAGACCCCGCCCGGCGTGGAAAAACTTCCGGAAGTTGAATAGTCGATGGTCAGGTTGCTGCCGCCCGAAACCTGCGTTCCGGCTGCCGGAGAGATGATCGTGATCGTCGGTGCGGCGGTCGGCGTCTGCTGCGCCGCAGGCGCCACGGTAACGTAGGCATATCTCGTGCCGATAAGCGCATTGTTCGCATCATATGCGGAAGCAGTAATGGTTACCTGCTGACTGTTTGAGGTCGTATTACTGAGCAACAACTGCGTACTGCTTACGCCCGCGGAAGACTCGGAAGTTCTGCCGCACGCATCTCCGCCATGTCCGTCAGGAGAGCTCATACCGGAAGGACAAGTAACCGTCATATTAACCTGGGAAATTCCCGTTCCCGACCAGCTAAGCGTTGTCATCTGGCCCGAACTGATCGAAGTGGGACTTGCGGAAAACGAACTGAAAGCGGCGGAAGCGACCGTCGGCGTAAAGGTGAAGCTTTCGCCGTTACTCGTTCCACTCGGCGTTACCACCTTGACCTGATA
>DAIBYH010000011.1 GCA_027424065.1 Candidatus Parcubacteria bacterium
GGGAAACAAAATTCCTCCCCTCGTCCGAGGGGAGGCTAGGAGGGGTTATCGCCATCACCTCCCCTGACCCCTCCTTGGAAAAGGAGGGGAAAAATTCCTCCCCTTATCTTAGGGGAGGCGAGGTGGGGTTATCGCCATCACCTCCCCTGACCCCTCCTTGGAAAAGGAGGGGGGTTCCTCCCCTCGTCTGAGGGGAGGTCAGGATGGGTTATCCATCAAGGTCTGATCTCGATGATCTTCAAAGAAATGCCGGGAGAGCAATAATGATAATGGATATGAAAAGACCGATCAGCGTGCTTGCGATGATCAGGCGTTCGCTGCGTGTTATGTCGTTCAGTGAAAAAGGATGCGCGCTCGCGCCGACAGGAGGAACCGTCGGGGTCATTTCTGGTTCGCCGTCAAAATAGTTCGTGCCGCCGAGCGTGACATTGAGCGCGCCGGCAAAGGCGCAGATGCCGATGCCGCCGTTCGGGCTGGCGCCGGTCTGGCCATACGTGAGCGCGGTTTTCCAGGCCGACCGGGCGTCGTAGCGGAGGAGGAATGCCGCCGCCGTGACAAGGAAGAGGGAAATGCGGGCGGGGATATAGTTCAGGACATCGTCCAGGCGCGCTGCGAACCAGCCGAATTTCAGATAACGGTCGGACCGGTAACCGATCATGGAGTCCAGCGTATTCACGGTCTTATAGCCGACAATGCCGGGAGCGCCGAAAAGGACGGCGTAAAAGAGCGGCGCGATGACGGCGTCATTCAGATTCTCGGAGAGCGATTCAATGGTTCCGCGGACGATCTCCGTTTCCGGAAGGCGATCGGTGTCGCGGCTTACGATCCAGGAGAGATGCCGGCGCGCAGCGGCAAGGTCGCTGTTTTTGAGGTCGCGTCTGATGCGCGATCCCGCATCAAGGAGCGAACGGAAAGCGAGGCAGATGGCGATGATGACGATGGACGCGGCAAGGCCGAGAACCGGCGCGACCCGGCCGAGGATGGCAATGATGAGCATGGTTGCCCCGACGGAGACGGTGATGGCAAGGATCGTGAGCAGAATACCGCCGAGCCGTTTCGGTATGCTCCGCCGGTAGAGCAATTTTTCGCCTGCCGCGATCATGCCGCCGATGGCGCGCACGGGGTGGAATTTTGTCTCCGGATCGCCTATAATAGCGTCCAGCACGAATGCAGTTATCAGTACTATGAGAAAAGGGGAGAGACGGTGGATCATATTGCTTTGCTCGGCGAATCGCACGATCATGACGGACTCACGATCTTCATTCCCGAAGCATCGTTTCCGTCGGCACGGGCCGTTTCTTGGGCCGTGCAGGGCGGAGGATTTACGGCTCCGCGCATCATAGTCAATCATAGCATTCCGAAAGGAGTGTGGATAGAAAATGCGGAAACCTATATCGCGGAGTTTCTCCGGCGCAGAGAACTGCCCCGGGAAAGCATCGTGATGCTGACGGCGGTTGCGGCACGATTTCTCGGCCGTGCGGACGCCGGCGACAGGGACGGCGTTTCCGTGCGGGCATATGCCACGGTCGGGCTCGGTAATGCACTTGCCGCGGGAGACCCGGCGTCTGCCATACCGGCCATCGGAACCATCAATGCGATCATCGTGATCGCGGCAACCTGTACGGATGAGGCGCTGCTCGAGGGCTTGGCGATCGCGACCGAAGCGAAGGCGCGATTCCTTGCGGAGCACGACGTGCGCAGCACGGTTTCCGGCGCGATCGCTACCGGAACCGGGACGGATTGCCTCGCCATCCTTTCGCTCGGCGTCGGGCCGCGGGTGCGCTACGCCGGAAAACATACGAAAACGGGCGAATCAGTCGCCCAGGCGGTCATGCAGGCCATGGCTCGGAGCATCGAGCTGCGGCGCGCAGGAACGCCATAACCGGGGTCCGGAACTTCACGTGCCGGACCCTTTCTCTTTGTGCGCCGTTTCGTTTGCGTTACAATAGGGCCATGCCGTCATCCACCACGGAGCTTATAAAAAGCAGGCTCGATATCGTTTCCTTTTTGAAGGGCTATATGACGCTGCTTCCGGCGGGACGGAACTTCAAGGGGATATGTCCGTTCCATAAGGAAAAGACGCCGTCATTCATGGTGTCGCCCGATCGGCAGTCGTGGCACTGCTTCGGATGCGGCCTTGGCGGAGACGTTTTCACGTTCATCATGAAATACGAGAACGTGGAGTTCGGGGAGGCGTTGCGGATGCTGGCCGAAAAGGCAGGGATCGAGCTCCGCCATGAGAATCCGGCGGAATACCGTTATGCAGGACTGCTCTATGACCTGAATGACGCAGCGAAACAGTTCTTTCGCCGTGCACTCGCGGCGGCGCCCGTTGCGCGGGACTATCTCGTTTCCCGGGGTCTTACGGAAGAGACCATGGAGACCTTCGAGATCGGCTGGGCGCCGAACGAGCCCGAAGCGTTGTCTATGCAGCTCCTGAACGCCGGCACTTCGCCGCAGGACCTCATTCAGGCGGGGCTTTCCATTAAAACGGAACGCGGCCTCATGCTGGACCGCTTTCGCGGACGGATCATGTTCCCGATCCATAATCATACCGGCAAAGTGGTCGGTTTTACCGGCCGCATCCTGCCGCAGCTTGATCGCGGCGATACGGCGAAATACGTGAACAGTCCGGAAACGCCGATCTTCCAGAAGTCACGGCTGCTGTACGGATTCTGGAAGAGCAAGGACGCGATCCGCGAGGCAAAGGCGGCGGTTCTCGTTGAAGGACAGATGGATTTTCTGATGAGCTACCAGTCGGGGATCCGGAATGCCGTCGCGAGCTCCGGAACGGCGCTCACGCCCGATCATCTCGTTGTTCTTCATCGGTTGGCGGACGAGCTCGTGATCAATTACGACAGCGATGCTGCGGGTGCCGAAGCGGCGGTGCGGGCCATCGATCTCGCCGAGGCGCATGATTTTTCAGTGAAGATCGCCTCGCTTGAGGGGTTCAAGGATGCGGCGGATGCCGCAAAGGAAGACCCGGAGCATGTGCGCCGCGCGATCGCGGACGCCATTCCGGCCCCCGAATTCTATTTCAAAAAATATCTTCCGGCGGACCGGGGCGCACTTGCAACGCGCGAGGGATTACAGGGTTTGCGCACGGTGCTTGGGCATCTTGCTGCCATTGCGAGCCCCGTGGAGCGTGATTTCTGGATGAAGGAGCTTTCGCGCAGGACGGGCATTGCCGAGAAGACCCTGGAAGAAGAAGCGGGGAAATCCGAGACCGGCGATGTGCCTCCTGCGGCGGCGGTCGAGGAGGCCGCGCCGCGCCGACAGGTTGCGCGGGCGGAACTTCTCTTTGAAGATCTGATGACGATCGCGCTTGCGAAGGGCGACCTTCCGCTCTTCGACGATTGTGCGCCATTCCTGGACCCGTTCCAGAAGGAGGTCGTGCGAACGATCGCGAGCGGGAAGCGGAAGAGCGATGACGCCGCGGTGGATGCCGTGATCGATCTTGTTATGCTGCGGGAGGCGCCGCCGGAACCATGGGACGGCGAGATCGCGAAGCTTAAGGCGGAACTTGCCCGGGAATATTACCGGGAGCGCCGCAGGATCATCGCGCAGGCCATAAAAAACGCGGAGGCGCGCCATGACGAAAAGGAACTCGCGGCCGCCCTCGAGGAACTGAAAGATCTTCCCTTGGGCGGGTGACCGCCATGCGTCGACTTGCGGGCGATCCGCTTTTCGCCGAGGCGGAATTTCCCTCATTTTTTTGAAGAATGACAGCGGGCAGGGAAGCTGGTATAATCCACAGCATGTTGTCCCTCTCGCATGTCACGAAGGTCTATGGAAAACGGAAGAAGCGGCGATTGGCCGTGGATGATTTTTCCCTGGACATTGAGACGCCGGTGTTCGGATTTCTGGGCCAGAACGGCGCCGGAAAAACGACCATCATTAAGATGATCACCGGGCTCCTCGCGGCGACATCGGGCACGATCCTGATGGATGGCGTTCCTTCCGAGAGTGCCGCGTCCAAGCGTCGGATGGGCTTTATGCCGGAGACGCCGTACTTCTATGAGCGGATGACGGGACTCGAATTCATGCGTTTCTGCGCGCAGCTCTTTCCGAAGAACAGCAGGACCGACGACGAGCTCGGCAGATTTTTGAAGCGGGCGGGCATCTACGAGGCGAGGAACTACGAGATCCGCACCTATTCGAAAGGTATGCGCCAGCGTCTTGGCTTCGCGCAGTCGCTGGTCAATGATCCCGACTATCTTTTTCTCGATGAGCCTCTTGATGGCCTTGATCCCATCGGCCGGCATGACCTGAAACAATCGATGCTTGCCCTGAAGGCGGAGGGGAGGAAGATCTTCCTGAACACCCATATTCTCTATGATGTCGAGGAGGTTTGCGACGAGGTCGGCGTGATCCACGAGGGGAAACTGCTCTATGCCGGGCCCGTCGCGAATTTCTGCAACGGCCGGCCGCTCGAGGAGCGGTTTGTCGCGACCGTGCAGGAATACGAACAAAAGAAAGCGAAAGAACAATGAGGAACATCCTGACCATCGCCCTCCATACCGTGAAGCTCGAGATCCGCGACCGGGTCTGGATAGCGCTTCTTGCGTTCGCGCTCGGCTATGTGGGGCTTATGCTCTTCCTGTCGCAGCTCGTGCTCCGGGAGCTGCCGATGGTGAATGCGTTCGCGCTTCTCGGCGTCTACTTTTTCAACGTGATCATCGCGATCTTTCTCGGCACCACGCTGTTCTATCGCGACGTGGAACGGAAGACGGTGTATTTCGTTCTGGCAAAACCGGTTTCGCGGCGCGAGTTCCTGCTCGGAAAGTTCTTCGGCCTCTGCGCCGCGGTGTTCCTTACGAGCGCGGTCCTCGCGGGCGCATACCTTATCGTGATCGCTGCTGCGGGTGGAGGATTCGGCGCACTGGGACTCCTTGCGATCCTTATGCAGTTTCTGGAGATGTCGCTCTTCATCGCGTTTGCGATCTTCGTCTCCACTTTTTCAAGCTCGCTGCTTTCGGTCATGTATACTTCCGCGGTCTTTTTCCTCGGCTATCTGGTGTCTTCGCTGGTCTCGGATGCCCGGCGGGCCGGGATCACCGGCATCCGCTATATCCTCGTGAACGTGCTGTACTATGCCTTCCCGAACCTTGCGAAGTTCAATATCCGGGACATCGGCGTTCATTACGTTGCGGATCCCTGGCTCTCGTTCGGTCTGGCATTCGCCTATGCTGCCGCCTACATCATCCTTCTTCTTTTTGCGGCTATCTGGATCTTCGAGAAAAAAGAGATCTGACGCAACGCGGGTCATGCGAACGCATTCATCAACTTGGCTCCGAACCGCCGTCCTGGCACTGCTTTTTCTTGCGGTCGTACTGCTGCAGGTCGGCTATGATGCCGTAACGCCGCAGCCGGCATCGCGATCGACGCCGCTTGCGCTCACGCCCTCCTTTATTCGCGCCATTGACCTGGGATTCCATGGCGCCGTCGGGTCGTTCCTCTGGGTTGGCACGATGCCCGAGATTCTGGACGCCCTCCTGAACGGGAAGATGGAGTACGTCACCGATGAGCGGTACGTGAATGCGGTGGACCCGAAGCTCTCCTATCCCTATGCCTACAGCGTGCTCGTGCTGCCGCTCGCGAAGCAATATGCCGATAGTACCGAGAAGGCGCTCCGGATCGGACGGCAGGGGATCATCAATGCGGACCCCGACTGGCGCATTCCGTACTACATGGCCTCCGATTATTATCTGGAGCTGAAGGATGATAAGAATGCTCTGTGGTACTACAGTCTCGCGGCGCATACGCCGGGGATCCCGGCGTATGCCCTCCGGTTCTCCCTGAATTTCGGCATCAAGGCCGATGCTCGCAAGCAGACAGAGGAGCTCTGGCGGACGATCGGCGATTCTTCCCATGATCCGACGACCAAGCAGCTTGCGCAGGCCTACGTGGACCGTTTGGAGATCTTCGATTACCTTGATGCCGCGTCAAAGGCCTATCAGAAGAAATACGGAAAGATTCCGGCGACGCCCCAGGCATTGGTTGCGGGAGGTATCATCCCCGCGGTCCCGCAGGATCCATTCGGTTTCACGTTCATTATCAATAAGGATGGGACTTCCGGCATCAATACGACCTCGTCATTCTCCGCGACGGTCCCGCAGTAGCTGCAGGCATTTTTAATGTCATCCCGAGCCCGCCGAGGGATCCTTTCTTTTTGCGGAAAAGATTCCTCGCTTGCGCTCGGAATGACAAAAAAGGAAGGGTTGAAGTCGGACCTCGCGGCGAGGTCCGACTTCAATATTCAGGGAGCTATGGATGCGGTCGTCTGCTGGTTGTATTGCGTCCCGAAGTTCGCGATATTCTGTTTCGCCCAATTGATAACGCCGACCTCCCAGTTGTGGAACTGCGGATCGGAGGCGGGATTCGTCGGTACGGGCCCAAGCGGATCGTTCTTATCCACGTAGTAGAGAATGCTGTGGATCTGGTTGTTCTGCATATAGTTCCCATCGAGCATCGGTTTTGTTATCGGCGTGGTGCTGGCGGGAAGCGGGAAAACGTCCTGGGGATATTGCGGCAATGCCTGCGAGAGGAAGTCGTGCCAGATAGGAACGGCGGCAAGGATACTGGAACCGTTCCGATGCATCGGAGCGTTGTTATTGTTGCCGGCCCAGACGCCGACAGCGATATCGGGGGTGTAGCCCATCGCCCAGGCGTCGCGATAGTCGTTGGATGTTCCGGTCTTGAGGGCGACCTGGTAGCCCGGAAAAACGGTCTCGTCGAGGCTGCCGCCGAAGAGTCCGGCGCGGGCACTTGCGTCGTCGAGGATGCCGGTGATAAGCCGGACGTCCTGTGCCGGCGCGACGCGGGTTGATTGATCGTTCCAGGACTCGAGAACATTGCCATTCGCGTCCTGCACCTGCAGGATCATGGATTGCGCATGCTTGATGCCGTCCGCCGCGAGTGCGCTGTAGGCTCCGGTGAGGTCGATGAGGTGCACGGCGCCGCCTCCGAGCACGAGCGAAAGGCCGTAGCTGTTCGGATCGTTGAGGGTGGTGATCCCGAAGTTGTTGATGGTGGAAATGGCATTCTTAATGCCGACCAGGTAGAGCATCTTTACGGCGGGAACGTTGATGGATTGGGCGAGCGCGGTGCGGATAGTGACGGGACCTGCGAAGGTTCCCTCGAAGTCCACCGGATGGAAACAGGCCTTGTTCGTGCTCGTGAAGTCGGGCACGGCGGGGCATGACGGATCGGTGCTGAATTCCGTGGGGACGTCGAAAAGGATCGTGTCGGGCGTATAGCCCTGCTCGAATCCGGTGAGATAGACGAACGGCTTAAGGCTGGAGCCCGGCTGGCGGAGCCCCTGGGTGGCGACATCGAAGTTGCCGTCGTTCGCCGTATCAAAGTAGTTGCGCGATCCGACGAGCGCGAGGATCTGGCCGGTCTGGGGATCCTCCGCGACCAGGGAAGCGTTGTTGCTGTCGTAGAGCTGCTGGTTCCGGGCAGCGCCGGCGGAAACGGCGGCCTCGGCTTCCTGTTCAAGCTGCCAGTTCAGGGTCGTGATGACCTTCATATTGGTGTCATCCACCATGGTTTCGCCGTATTTCTGGACGAGATAGTCCTCAACGGCGGTGACGAACCAGGGCGCCTTGATGCCGCCGACGGAGCGCGGCTGGAACGTTATCTTTTCCGCGACTGCCGCATTGAACTGGGCCTTCGTGATCATCTTGAGGTTATACATTTTCTGGAGGACCAGTTTCTGACGGGCGAAAAGCTCGTTCACGTGATTGCCCCAGGGGGAATAGTAGGTCGGCGCGTTCGGGAGCGCCGCGAGAAGGGCGCTCTGCGCGATGTCGAGCTCTGATGCCGGAATGCCGAAGTACGCCTCGCTCGCGGTCTCTGCGCCGACGAGCGTGGGGCCATAGGGGACATCGTTCAGGTACAGGCCGAGGATCTGATCTTTTGAATAGATCTGGCCGAGGCGGATGGCGAGAATGAGCTCTTTCAGTTTGCGCGTGAAGGTGCGGTTGAGATTCAGGAACGCCTGGCGGGCGACCTGCTGGGTGAGCGTGGAACCGCCCTCGACGATGCTGCCATGGATCAAGTCCACGAAGGCGGCGCGCAGGATGCCTTCAGGACTGAATGCAGGTTCGTTGTAGAAGTTCTGGTCCTCGATGGCGACCGTTGCCTGTTTTAAGCTGTCGGGAAATGCCGACGCCGGCGCCGTGGTCTGCTGAACGCCGATCTGATACAACAGAATGGTCCCGGTCCGGTCGTAGAAACGGGTTGAGGCGTGGCTGACCGTGGAGGTGTTTGCGATCGTAACGAACGAAGGGAGCGTTTCTGCGTAATAGATGGAAAGTGCGAAAACGCCGACGCAGCCGAGCAGGAGTGCCAGTGCGACGATCTTGAGAGCGAGGATGACGCGCCGGCGCATCTTTCCCTGTCCGGGACGGGCTTCGGATTCTTGCCGCATTTTCTAATTATGGAACAAAAAAAGCCCCCGCGCAATCGCGGGGGCTTGCGGTCGGAAGCGCTATGCTTCGTCGTCGCTTTCTTCCTCTTCTTCGTCATCATCCGCACCGTCCTCGTCTTCGCTGTCTTCGTCGCCGCCCTCCTCTTCGGTCTCTTCGTCTTCGAGGAGTTCGTCGTCGTCATTCATGGTGTCATCCGCATCTTCTTCGCTGTCTTCGTCGCTCAAGGCGCGGAATGCGAGGCGGAGGTCAAGAAGTTCTGTCGGCATTCTTGGTTAATAAAATAGTGAAACGACCTTTTATGAAAATCAGTATACGGAGGGAAAGCTCCTTGTCAACAACCGGAATACGCGCGCCGCAGCGCGCCATCGTTCAGAATTCCGGCAGCGGATCGTTCACTGCCATGATCGCACCGGCTAAGGCGTCGCTCGCGTCATCGATCACGCGCAGATCATGTTCGCCGAGAATGAGGCGCACCATTTTAAGCACGGCTTTCTTGTCGGAAAGGCCGTAGCCCGTGATGCCGAGCTTGATCTCGTTCGGCGTGAACTCGCGGATGGGAAGATTTGCTTCGTGGATGGCAAGGAGCAGGACGCCGCGGGCCTGCGCGACCGCGAGCGCGGTCTTCTGGTTTTTGGCAAAGTAGAGCTTTTCGATGCCGACAACGTCCGGATTGTATTTTTCAATGACCGCTCTGATGCCCTGCTTGGTTTCCGCGAGCGCGCCGATATCATCCGTGCTCCGGATGGCGAGTATGCCGGCGTCTTTCATGACGAGCGAGCCGTCGGCCCTCTTTTCGACGACGCCGTAGCCGATGCGCCGCGTTCCGGGGTCGATGCCGAGCGAGATCCGGGAATTATTCGACGGCCGGGAGCGCCGCGGCGTTCGTGTAGACATTTTGGACATTATCGTTATCGTGCAAAGCTTCGATGAGCGCGACCAGTTTCTCGGCATCCTCTTTGGCGATCTCCTGCGGGAATTTCGGAACATAACCTTCGTTCGTTCTCTCGAAGGCCCATTGGACGCTGCCCGACTCCGCCCATTTTCCGTTACGGTCCCGGAGGATCGTTTTGATCTCCTGGACGGCACGGTTCCGGTTGTCGCTTACGGCCTCGATGAGGACCGCGATGCCGCCCGGTCCGTACGCTTCAAAGAGCAGCTCCTCGAGGTTGTTTCCGGATTCGGACGCTTTTTTCACGGCGCGATCGATATTGTCCTGCGGAACGGCCATTTCTTTCGCCTTCGCGATGGCGCTCCTGAGGCGCGGATTGAAGTCCGGGTTCGGTTCCGTTTTCGCCGCAGCGGAGATCAGGGCGAGCAGCTTTGAGAAAACCTTGCCGCGCTTCTGATCAGTGATCTCTTTTTTATGCTTGATGCCCGCCCAATGGGAATGTCCTGACATGGTGAATGGCGATTAGTTTTCAGCGATCAGGAAGATAGCGATCAGAAGCAGATATGAGTGATCAGCTGTCGACATCCCTATTTTAGTTTCAAAAAATAAAAAAGCAAAGCTTTTAAAGAATGAATACAACATTTTATCGAGGTTGAACCTCGATAAAATAAAGGAACAGCCGGTACCTTTTCGGGATACCGGCTGAGGGGAAAGCTGTTTTCTCAATGGGTCAGTGGAGGTCGCTCATGCCGAGAACGAACACCTGGTTCCAGGTTCCGTAGTACTGCTGGTTGGAGAATCCCTGATTCCAGGTCACGATCCTTCCGTCCGGCGCCGTTGCGGTGACGGTCACGTTCATCGGCGACCAGGCAACGTACGCCTTCATGTCGCCGAGGGCGAGCTCGTCGACGTTGCTGCCGTTCACGACGATCTGCGCCGGCGTACTGCTGTTCCAGATAAAGACGATCATGTTTGCGCCATCTGCCGTGAAGTACGGTAGATGGACCGCGCGCACGTCCTGTTTTCGGTCAGCGTACGCCGCTACCGGGTTCAGATCGTTCGAGAATCGGATGGTCTGCGGCGTGAAGATCATGCTCTCCACGACGCTCATGCCGCCACCCGGAAGGTTGAACGATCCCCATGCTGCGCCGATGTAGTGATTCTCCTCATCCACATAGAGTGCAATGATGGGAATGTTCAGGGGCGAGCTCAGATCATAGTTCGCGACTCCCGGCTTTGCGAACGGATTCCAGGATGCCTTGTCTTTTCCGGCGTACATGGTCTCGCCGGGAAGCAGGTCTCCGAGATATCCGTCGCTGAGCTTTCCGTGTTTGCCCGGGGCAACGGTGTAGATCCGGCAGCGCCAGGGCGCTGCATTCTGTATGGAAAGCCGTGCTGACGGCATCCCATACATCATTGCCGTTTGGGTGTAGGTCTGCGCAGGGGATTGCGCCATCGCTGTACCGGCCGCAAAGACCAGTGCAGCGAGGGCCGAGATCATCCTTTTCATAGTGGCCTCCTTGGCCTTGAAAATTCGCTGTAAAAGAGCGTAACTGTATTTTACGCCATATTTTTATATTTTGTCAAATACCCAAAAAGGCCGGTTTTTCGGGTGATTTAGAGGGTTCGTCGCGCCTTCGCTTGTCATGGTCCCGGGAGCGGGACCATCCGTGCTTTCTTTTTCACATACAAGAAGCACGGATCCTCGCCTCCGCGAGGATGACGAATTCTTGCTCTTTTTTCTTACGGGAGCGTTTTTTTCGCGGTCTCCCGCGCGAGCTTTTTTATGAAAGCATCAAGGTCCGTTTCCTCGGTCTTCTCGGCGTTGCCGCGGGTTCTGAAGTTGATGGTCTTTGCCTGCTGTTCTTTTTCGCCGACGACGATGATATAGGGAACCTTCATCATCTCCGCGGCGCGGATGCGCTTGCCGAGGGATTCGTCCGCTTCCGCGAATTCGGCGCGGATGCCGGCGGCGATCAGCGAATCGTGGACGCTTCGTCCGTAATCCGTGAACTTGTCGCTCACGGGGACGATCGCCGCCTGGACCGGTGCGAGCCAGAGCGGGAATGCTCCGCCGAAGTGCTCGATGATCACGGCGAGGAACCGTTCAATGGATCCCATGATGGCGGCGTGGATCATGACGATCCGTTCTTTTTCGCCGTTCTCGTTGACGCAGGTCAGATCAAAGCGTTCCGGCTGGTTGAGATCAAGCTGGATCGTGGCGACCTGGTGCATGCGTCCGATGGCATCCTTGCCCATGAAATCCAATTTCGGTCCGTAGAACGCCGCTTCGCCGATACCATCAAAGGAATCAGCCTGCTTCTCTTTGGCGATCTCGCGCAGCATGTTCTCGGCAAAGGCCCATTTGTCCTTGTCGCCCAGATATTTTTCGGGATGGGCGGGATCGTGGAGGGACAGGCGGACGCGGAGCGAAAATCCGAACGCGCCATAGAACTCTTCGATGATGTCCCAGATCTTCAGGAATTCCTCCTTGGCCTGGGACATGCGGCAGAAAACGTGGGCATCGTCCTGAGTGATGGCGAGAACGCGGGCAAGGCCGGCGAGTTCGCCGGACTGTTCGTCCCGATAGACCTTCGTGGTCGATGCGTAGCGCTGCGGGAGTTCGCGGTAGCTCCAGGGGCGCCGGGCATAGATCTGGGCATGATGCGGGCAGTTCATCGGCTTCATGGCAAACTCATGCCCTTCGCGCGTCACGATCTTGAAAAGATCGTCTTTGTATTTATCCCAGTGTCCGCTTTTCTGATACAGTTCTTTTTTTGTGATATGGGGGATGTCGACCTGGACATAGCCGCGTTTTTCGCGCAGTTGCCAGACGAAATCGTCCAAAAGGTTGCGGACCAGGGTTCCTTTCGGGGTCCAGAGCGGCAGACCGGGGCCGACGAGGTCGGAGAAGGTAAAAAGGTCAAGTTGAGGACCCAATTTTTTATGATCGCGTTTTTCGGCCTCTGCGCGCATGGCGAGGTAGTCATCAAGCTCTTTTTTCGAGCCGAAGGCGAGGCCGTAGATGCGCTGGAGCATCGGGTTCTTCTCGTCGCCGCGCCAGTAGGCGCCCGCGATCTTATCCAGCTTGAACGCGTCCGCGGGGATCTCCGAGGTGTTCTCCACATGGCCGCCGCGGCAGAGGTCGCTGAAGACATCGCCCGTGTGGTAGATGGTGAGCTTCTTGCCTTCGCCGGAGAACTCGTTGATCAGATCAAGCTTGAACGGCTGCTCCTTAAACCGCTTTTTCGCTTCCTCCACGGAGACCTCCTCCTCCGAGAAGGAGAGCTTCTTGTTGATGAGGTTCCGCATCGTTTTTTCGAATCCCTTCAGATCGTCGGGAGTGAGCGAGCGGGGCAGTTCGAAATCATAATAAAAACCGTTCTCAATGACCGGACCGATGCCGAGCTTTGCATCGGGGAATTCTTTGAGAACGGCGGCCGCAAGGAGATGGGCGAGAGAGTGCCGGATATGATCAAGGTCTGCGTTCGGATCCATGGCTTTATGATACGGCGTTTTCGGCGTTTTTTCAAATGTTCACGCGCGAATGACGGGGCATGACAGGAGAAGAGAAGAGGAGTATAGTGGAAAAATGCTTGATATCAAATTCATCCGCGAACATGCGGGAGAAGTGCGGATCGCGATCACGAACAAGGGCATTAACCTGAATTTGGACGAACTGCTGGCGGCCGACATGGAACGGTCCGCGGCGATGCGCGCTATCGAGGACCTGAACGAGGCGAAGAACCGGCTGAACGACGATATGAAGTCCGCAAAGACGCCGGATGAACGGAAGGCGATCATTGAGAAGGGGAAAGAGATAAAAGAGAAGCAGGGGGACCTTGAACCGAAGTTCCGCGCGGCGGACCTGAAGTTCCAGGAACTGATGGCGAAAGTTCCGACCATTCCGTCTCCTGATACGCCGCTCGGGAAGAGCGACGAGGATAACGTGGAGGTGTTCCATTGGGGCGAACCCCGGAAATTCGACTTTACGCCGAAGGATCATATCGAGCTCGGGACGTCGCTCGATATCCTGGACTTTGAAAAGGGCACGAAGGTCGGCGGATTCCGCGGTTACTACGTGAAGAACGACGGCGTTCTGCTTGTGATGGGTATCATGATGTACGCCCTGAACAAGATGGTGGAGAAGGGGTACCGGCCCATGATCCCGCCGACGCTCGTAAAAGGATTCGCGCTTTTCGGGAGCGGTTACTTCAAGGGTCTGGAGTATGATCCGGAGGTTGATGAGATCTATCAGATCGCGACGTCCGACAAGGAAGCGAGCGGCGAGGCAAGCCGGGATAAAAAGTTTCTGGTGGGCACCGCGGAGCCTTCGCTTCTCGCGTATTATTCCGACGAGGTTTTGAAGGAAGAGGATCTTCCGATCAAGGTCTGCGGCTACAGCCAGTGCTATCGGAGCGAGATCGGGAGCTACGGGAAGGACGTGAAGGGCATGTACCGCGTCCATGAGTTCATGAAAGTGGAGCAGGTGACCATTGCGCCCGCGGACATCGAGGCGATGAACAAGCTGCAGGATGAAATGACGGCCATTTCGGGCGAGATGCACGAAGAGCTGGGTCTGCCGTACCGGCGGCTCCAGATCTGCACCGGCGACATGAGCGCGGGCAAGTATCGCGCGTTCGATCTGGAGGCGTGGCTTCCGGGGATGAATCGCTGGGCGGAAACGGGGTCGGCGAGCAGCTTTGCCGACTGGCAGTCGCGGCGCCTGAATGTGAAATACATCGACAAGAACGGCGACCGGAAATATGCCTACCTTCTGAACAATACCGCACTGCCGAGTCCGCGCATTTTTATCGCCATTCTCGAAAACTACCAGACGGCCGACGGCAAGATCGCCGTTCCCGAGGTGCTTCAGAAATACGTCGGAAAGACCGTGATCGGATAGCTCTGCTGCGGCGGAGGGATCGCGCACTGGAGTAGTTTTAAGATAGGTTCTATACTGAAGGCATGGGATCCTTCGATTATGCGCAGGGCACGGCCTTTTTCCGCGACGGATTCGTTCCGTTCGCGAGCGCGAACGTGAGCATTGCGAGCTCGCCGGTTCTCTACGGTCTGAGCATCTATACGGTGTTCAGTGTGAATTGGAACGATGCAGAAAAGAAACGATATGCGTTTCGGTTGAAAGACCACTATGATCGTCTGGTGAATTCTGCGCGTATCATGGATT
>DAIBYH010000012.1 GCA_027424065.1 Candidatus Parcubacteria bacterium
ATTGGGTTTCTTCGCCACGGCCGTCGTGGGAACGGTCGCTTTCATTCGATGGGAGGACAAGGCCCCCGAGCCCATCATCCCGCTCTCCATGCTCTCGATCGACACCGTCAAGATCGTGGTGCCGCTCATGATCCTTATCGGCGCGCGCATAAGCGAGGTACGGCAGCAAAGCAGTGATCCTCCGTGCGCCTTCCTTTTTCAGCGTGTGGACCAAGATCCCCAGCGCAACCATACTGTCCGCAGGCGGCGTCACGGTTCCCAGCACGACGCATTCCTTTCCGGCGACATCCGCGCCGAGCGAAACATGCCATTCCCCGTTTCCGTACCGATCCGCACGAAAACGCCCCTCTACCATGCCCGGCGACCGAACAAGTTCGCGCGCCATGCGGCGGAACTCCGGAAATGCAAAAAGGATGGCCGGTGCTGCGCGGTTCATGATATTCGTAGCGCAGCTGCTTCCTTGAGCAAGGCTGCGACCTCGTCATCGGCAACCTGCGGAAATTCCTCATAATATTCTCCGATCGCGCCGAACGGGTCTTCGGGGATCGCGACCGTAACGATGCGATCGGCGAGATCCGAGAGATCCGCGACGGCATCGCGGGGAGCGACCGGCACCGCCGCGATCACATGGGCAGGATGGCGCCGCCGGATCTCCGCAAGCGCCGCCCTCATGGTAAGACCGGTCGCAATGCCATCGTCCACGACAATGGCCGTCTTCCCTTCCGGCGAGATCGGCGGACGCGTTCCGCAATATCTTTCGCGGCGCCGGCGAGCTTCGGCGCGCGCCTCCGCGATCGCATCGCGCATCCAGGCGGGATCCGCAGCTGCGGCCTCTGCGGCATTCACGATTGGATCGCCCTTCTCCGTCACTGCGGCAATGGCGTATTCGGGAAACACCGGATGTCCGATCTTCCGTGCGATCACCACATCGAGCGGCGCCCGGAGCAACCTCGCAACCTCAACGCCCGGAACCACGCCTCCCCGCGGCAACGCATAAACGACCGTCGAGGCGCCGGCATACTCACGGAGCTTCTCCGCGAGCTGCATGCCTGCCGTCCGCCGGTCCTTGAATTTCATGTCCTTGCTTTTCCAAGCGCCATAAGCGCCACCGCAAAGATCGCCACGTAGAAAATGAGGCCGTATGTGCAAGTTGAAAGCCCAAGCATGCCGGTTACGGCTGAACGGGACAGCTCTCCGACCACGAAACTTCCGGCAAAGACGATGCCGATCAGTGAGATCACGGCATCCACGCGGAGGGCCGACACCAAACGAACGCGGCGAAATCGGGCGAGGAGCGTCGCAACGAACATCGCAAAGTAGAACGCGAATCCATACCAGCAGGCAGGATAACCGAGAAAGTACGGGCAGGGTTCATTGAATGCGCACGAACCGCTGACCAATTTCGTGGCGCTCAGATAACCGGAAAAAATAAGTCCCGCAGCGATAAGGACCAACAACACTGCGAACCATGTCCTCATGCTTTTATTTTCCCATAATTCCGAAAACTGCGCGCCGACACCCTGTGCAAGACGCCGCGGCCGAGCGGCAGAGAGATGAAGCTCGCGAAAATGCCGATATTTCGGACTTTCCGGCATGCCGCAGCAAAGACGACAAATCGGTCGTCATTTTGTTAAAATAACATTATGCATCTCAATCAGGTCATTCGGCAGCTCGGTTATAGCCAGCACGAAGCCGACGTCTACCTCGCATCGCTCCAGCTTGGCGGCAGTACGGCGACCGAGATCGCGGAAAAGGCGAAACTGCCGCGGACCACGGTCACAGTCGTCATCGAATCCCTCCATAAAAAGGGGCTCATGAACGCATACCTCAATGGCCGCAGAAAGGTCTGGGCCGCCGAAAATCCGGAACGTCTCATGATCGCGCTCCATGAACACGAAGCAGCCCTGAAGCTCGTGATGCCCGAACTGCAGTCTCTCCGCCACGAAACCGGCGTCAAACCGTCGGTCCGAACCTATAGCGGCGAGGACGAGATCAAGCAGATCATGGGCGATATCATTGAAACGAAGCACCGCATCTCGGCGATCGTGAACTGGGACGAGTGGACCGATTTTCTCGGGAAGGAATGGGTCGCCGACTTCATCGAGACCCGCTACCGGCACTTCCTCCAGATCCGCCTCCTGACGCCGAAGACCGAACGTTCCCTTGCCTTGAAGCAGCGCGACGCGCGCGAACTGCGGACCACGCAATTCCTTCCGACGGACGTGAAGATCCACAACTCCAATTTCATCTACGGCAACAAGGTCGCGATCATCTCCCTCAATAAAAAACGTCCGGTTGGCATTCTTGTTGAGGACGCCGATATCGCCCACACCATGGAAACGCTCTTCGCAAGCCTCTGGCGCGAGAGCGCAGGCGGATGACAGCAAGAATAAGGACCTATTTCCGGCTGTCGTACGCCCAGTGAAGCAGCGCCTGCCGCTGCTTGCGGCGGCACTGCAGATCTCCGGGCCGGCAGTTCTTCCTGATCTGCGCCGCATGCCGCGCGATCGCCCGCCAACGCCGGATCTGCAGATCATCGTATCCCGGGATCCGCCGCCCAAGATAATAGCGACAATACCATTGAAACCAACCCCGGGGATCTTTCGGATGGATCCATCCCTTCCTGCGCCAGACGGCGAGCGGCTGCGATGCGTTCACGCCGAAATAATTGAGCTTCGGATCATGCCGCTCATGACAGAGCTTCGCCCGGCGGAACCAATCCGCCGGAAATTCCTTCTTGCAGTCGGTCATATATCTTCCACCGAACACGCCGAGCGCGAGCATCTGCTTCGGGGTCAGCTGCGGCCGGAACCGCGGATCAAAGTTCCTCCCGGCAGGCTCCGAAAGCGCGTAGCGGTAGTTCCGCTGCATAAGGTCGTTCACGATGATGCGGCGCTTGGTCATGCGGGTCTATATTCGGAATCCCGCGGCGAACAGCAGAATAAGCGCGGCAGCAAGGACCCCGAGCTCGATCAGAAATTCACGGCTCAGCTTCAGATAATCGGAAAGCCAGTGCGGATCACCGAATTCCGCCGCGGCGGCGCGCTGCGCATCCGGCGTCCATGAGACCAAAAACCGCCGGGAAGCATGCCCATTGGGATCCGAAAAGAATTTGTAATACTTTTTTGAAAAAGGATACGCCCACCGAACCCCCCATCCCATACCGACGGAATCATGGAGAAAATGGGCGATCGCAGATAATGCAAAGAGGAGAGCCAGGCCGCCATTCATGAACGCCAGAAAGATCGTTCCTGCAGAAATAAAAACAAGCGGATTATGAAGGAGGTCGCGATGCTCGTGGCTGAACCGTCCCGTCCCCTGTCGCGCGAGGTGCAGCAGAAAATCCAGATCAGGCAACAGAGAAAAAAGAATTCCCGCGGCAACGGCGGCGGCGGAAAGCGGCAAGAGCCCCGTTCGTGAAACGAATATTGCAAGAAGAATTCCCATACCCACATCAAGCGGCATGCATCCATTATACCTTTCTGCAGCGCTTTCCGCGCATAGCAAAAGGCCCCCGGAACGAGGGCCTTTTACCGACATGCATAAACCAATCCCTACCACCCGAAACCCGCCCAGACCAGGAACAGACCGATAATGGTCACGAGCATACCCCAGATCACGATCATATCCGGCTTGGCGCACTTACGATAAAGGGTCGCCATGGATCTCGGAAAGAGAATAATAAGGAGCCCCTTAAGGAGCGCCACCCAGCCGATGAGCGTGATGACGATCTGCCATCCATACCACGCCGCCTGCGTCGTCACCATGAGGGCTCCGATGATGAGGGCGACAATGCCCATCAAGAACAGGGTCCCGGGATTCTGCACGGCGTTCTCAATCGCCTCGGACACGAATTTTCTCCTCGTCAGCATACCGATGCCGACAATGAAAAGAATGAGACCGAGCGCCTGAGCAAGGATCATGGTACTGTCCATAAAATAGAAAAGATATTTTTGATTCGGCCTTTATAGTAAGTATAGCAGGTTGAAGGCGGCAAGGATGGCGCATAAGAACGCGCCGAATCGGTTCGCTCGTCGAAAATGCAAACGCGGCGCTTTTACATTTTCTCCTCGCTGCCGATTCCCGAACCTTAAAGGGTTCTCATCCTGCCATCACCATAGAACAATCAAAAGGACCCGCAAGGGGTCCTTTTGATTGTCTGCGGAGGCGGCAGGATTCGAACCTGCGGACCCCTTCCGAGGTCGACTTCTTAGCAGGAAGCCGCTTTCGACCGCTCAGCCACGCCTCCACGAAAGCTTTCATAGTTTACGCCAGGAGTCGGCTTTTTTCAATCGCCCTCAACGACAAAGATCGCTCTGTCGGAACAAAGCTCGGGATGGCGTAATTTCGCGTTCAAGATTCTCAATAATCTCCGACACGGCCCCGCCGTGGCGGGGCATAAGAAGCCGTAACATAAAATTGCGCGATGGCACAATTTTATTAACGGACTTCTAATGTGCCCGGGGTGGGATTCGGACCCACATGGGTTTCCCCGCACCATTTTAAGTGGTGTACGTGTACCAGTTTCGTCACCCGGGCTCTAAAAAACATTACAATAAAAATCAACCTGCGTAAATGAACGAACTAGCGAGAAATATTATGTTTTTGATAAATAGGGATCCTGGAAAGAAAATCTGCTTTGCGACGTAAACCGATAGGAAAACCCTTATAATACATATAATGCAGCAACGCGTCCGAATCTTTCATGCTGTATCCAAGCTTAAGAGAAATACCACCATTATACACGCCTATCCTTCGCATCGAGAGGCCTATTTCTCTGTTCAGTGCCGCCATCAGATCTTCCAGAAATTTTCTGCTCCCCGACGTAAAATTCGTTCTCAGCTCTCTGGTTGAACGGCCATCCTTGGTGCGAATATAGTCAATAAAGAAAACGCTCCCGTCGCCATCAAAATATCCCCGAATGAAATCTCGGAGGTATTTCTTGGGCACGTCGGGGAATCGAATGACGTGACTCTTGTGCCGCACCCCTCCATACCTCATGAGGCCTTCATATAATCTTTTTGAATGAAAAACTATACTGAACGAACGATCCGGTTCCAATCTTTTTGTAATAGGACAATTTGATCTCATACCATCACGAATTGCCCGCAAAATTTGCTCGTCGTTCGATATTATCACTATACGATATGACTTCTCTTTACGCATATATCCATCTGCAAACCAAAAGCCGAGCACATATGCCATAACCGGCGACCATTTTTCAAAAAACGATTCATTGAGACGATACTTTCTGCGGTGATTCTCAAACATAACATCCATTATGGTAGCGCGCGAAGATTAAATCCGGATTAAAAAACTACTGGATTTCTTCGGTTAATTTCAGTAAGATGACTTCGTGTCGGCCACGTAGCCAAGTAGTAAGGCAAGGGTCTGCAAAACCCTTATGCGCGGGTGCAATTCTCGCCGTGGCCTCAGGATTATTGCGTCGGCGCGATATGCTCGATGCTATACTGCAGATTTCCGTTCACTTTCTTGCCCGGATTGAAGATATTCTGCGGGTCAAAGATCTTCTTGGTCTCCACGAAGAGCGCCTCGATCGCGGGACCGTACATCTCCTCCAGGTACGGCGTGCGGATCAGGCCGTCATTATGCTCGGCCGTGATGGAGCCATGATACTGGAACACGAGGCGGTAGACCTCCTCCGAGATCTTCGGGATCAGCGCCCTGACCCGCTCATCCTTCAGGTTCATAAGCGGAATGATATGGAAGTTCCCGTTGCCCGGATGGCCGGCGATCGTATAGATGAGGTCTTTCTTGTACCGATCGAGAATGGCGTTCACCTTCGGCAGAACCTCGGGCATATATTCCGGCTTCACGATGAAGTCATCAATGAAGGGCGCCGTATCCTTGCCGGTCGTATTGTTGTGGAGCAGCGCAAAGCTCTCGCGCCGGATCGTCCAATATTTCCCTTCCTCCTTTTCCTTTTTCAAAGGATGCACGCGGACGCCCGCATGGGTCGCTGCGAATTTCCGGATGCTTGCCGTAAGCGCCGCGAGTTCGGCGTCAAGCGCATGCTCGTCATCGCCCGTCAGCTCCACAAGCACGATCATTTTCGGCATGCCGCCCGTGAGCACCATCCACATTTCCGGCAGGAACTGCAGCCCGAGCGTGATCACATTGCCCTTCATGGATCCGATCACCTGGCGCCACAGCTTGACGGCGACCTGCATCGTCTTGTCGTCGTACGACTCAATGCTTTCCGGATGGAACGGCAGGACGTTCTCCACCAGCTCGGCGACGAAGCGCAGGTCCCTCAGAAAGACCACCGCCAAACGGGAATGTTTCTTGAGCGGAACGAGACCGAGCGTCACCTCCGTGAGCAATCCGAACGTACCCTGCGATCCCACAATGAGACGCGTGAGATCGAATATGCCGCGCTCTTTATCCCAGACATTCCAGAGGTAGTAGCCCGCGGAATTCTTGGAAACGTCGGGTTTCGCCTTCCGGATCTCGTCCTCGTGCGAAGTGATCAGCGCATGGATCTTACGGTAGAGATCGCCCTCGAAACCCTGCTCCGCAAGCTTGGCCGCAAGCTCGGCATCCGAGAGCGGCTTGATCGTATGTTCTTCGCCGTCGCCCATCACGATCTTCAGTTCGCGCACATAGTTCTCCGTCTTTCCGTACGCAAGCGTTTTTTCGCCGCCGGAATTGTTGTTCACCATGCCGCCGATAGCGCAGAGGTCCTTGGACGCCGGAAAGGCGGGGTAGAGAAGTCCTTTCGCGGTAAGCTCCTTTTCCAGGTCGCGGAAATAAACGCCCGGCTCGACGGTCACCCGGTCCGACGAGATCTCCTTGATATGGTTGAAATATTTCGTGAAGGAGACAATGATGCCCGTGCTGAGCGGACCGCCCGTCATGTCGGTTCCAGCCGAACGGCCAGTGAGAGAAATGTTCTCTCCCGCGGCCTTCTTTTTTTCCACGAACCTCACGAGATTCTTCAGATCCTCCACGTCCTTCGGGAAGACAACGACCTCGGGACGCACCTTGAACACCGAATAGTCACGGCTGTATGTCGCAAGCGACGCATCGTCCGCCGCAACGTCGCCATGAAAAAACTCTTTGATTTCGTCGGTAAGCATGATTTCAGTATACCAAAAATCCGGCACATTCTCCCGTGGACAAAAAAATGCCCCCGCCGAGGCGGGGGCATTTTCGCTATTTCCTAACGTAGGGCAGCAGCGCCATGAAACGCGCGCGCTTGATGGCCTGTGCCAGTTTGCGCTGATGCTTGGCACAGATGCCGGTATGCTTCGGATCGATGATCTTTGCCTGGCTCGAAACAAAACGGCGCAGGAGGTCAACCTCCTTGTAATCGATCTCGTTCAGATTCTGCGAACAAAAGAAGCACTGGGTCATGATGATAGGTTATACCTTTTTTACCTGCAGCGAGTCAAGTTCGACCGCCGTATCCCTGCCGAAGATGGGGACGAGCACCTTCACGCTCCCCTTTTCTTCGTTCACCTCGGCAACCTTGCCGTCGTAGTCCTTAAAGGGACCATCGGTGATCTTGACGAGGTCTCCCACCTGGAGATCGATCGCCATCTTCTCTTCGCGGCTGCCCGAACGGGCGAGCAGCATATCCACTTCATCGCGGGAAAGCGGGGTCGGCGTCGTATTGTCCGGACCGACGAATCCCGTGACGCGCGGGGTGTTCCGCACGACATACCAGGAATCCTCCGTGAGGACCATCTCCACGAGCACGTAGCCCGGATAGATCTTTTCCTCCACCGTGCTCCGGCGTCCGCCCTTCACCCGGATCTTCTTCTCCTTCGGAACCAGGATGTTGAAGATCTTATCGCCCATCGCGAGCGACTCAACGCGCTGCTTCAGGTAGCGCGCAACGGCCTCTTCATAGCCCGAATACGTCTGAACGGCATACCACTGCCGCGACTTCTCTTTTTCCGCATGAGCCCCCTGGGGTACGATGTGCGACGATGCCATGAAAGTAGTTGAATTACGGCGTGATCGCCGATTTTAATATGCTGGTGAACAGATAATCGAATGCACCCAAAAAGACCGCGAGTCCGATGGACATCCCGATCACAATGGCGGTCAGCCGGATCGCTTCCTGCCGCGTCGGCCAGTTGACGTGCCGCAGCTCGGTCCACGATTCCGTAAAAAATCTTTTAATGCCTTGCACCATGCCTAGAGTGAATTACCAGTAAGTTATAGCAAAAAATACGAGAGAACGCAAGCTCCCGGGACGGGAAGTGGTTCGTTAGATATCCAGATTCTCAACGGTCGCGGCGTGCGCCTGAATGAAGTTCTTGCGCGGCTCCACGGCGTCACCCATCAGAACATTGAAAAGCTTGTCGGCCATCTCTGCGTCGTCCACCGTCACCTGCTTCATAAGCCGGTGTTCGGGGTTCATCGTGGTCTCCCACAACTGCTCGGCGTTCATTTCGCCGAGACCCTTGTAGCGCTGGACGCTGATGGACGACTTCCGGTCGCCGCCCGCGGCCGCCGGCCCCTCTCCTTCCTCGCTCTCCACCACCTCCACCGGCTCTTCTTTTTTACCGGAAGCTTTTGCCTTCGCCTTCCGTTCACGCTCCATTTCTTCCAAAATGGCGTTCTTCTCGTCGTCGGAGTAGGCGTACTTCATGACCTTGCCGGACTGGATCTTATAGAGCGGCGGCTGGGCGATGTAAATGTAACCGCCATCCACGACCGGGCGGAAATATCGGTAGAACAGCGTAAGGAGCAGCGTCCTGATATGCGCGCCGTCCACATCGGCATCCGTCATGATGACGACTTTGTGATAACGCAGCTTCTCCATGGAAAATTCCTCGCCGATCGCCGTGCCGATGGCGACAACCAGAGCCCGGACCTCGGTGTTCGCAAGCATGCGATCAAGCCGGGCCCGCTCCACGTTCAGGATCTTTCCGCGCAGCGGAAGGATCGCCTGCGTCTGGCGGTTCCGCCCCTGCTTTGCGGTGCCGCCTGCGGAATCTCCCTCAACGATGAAAAGCTCCGACTCGGAGGCGTCTTTCGAAATGCAGTCCGCGAGCTTGCCGGGGAGCGTCAGGCCCTCGAATGCGCCCTTGCGCAGTACGGTCTCGCGGGCCGCCTTCGCAGCGAGACGCGCCTTTGCGGTCAGGATGACCTTCGCAATGATCGCTTTGGCCTCCTGAGGATGTTTTTCCAAAAATTCCTTGAGCGCCTCGGCGACCACGGCTTCGGTCGCGGTGCGCGCCTCCGGGTTGCCGAGCTTCGCCTTCGTCTGTCCTTCGAACTGGGGCTCGCGGAGCTTCACGGAAACGACCGCAACCAGGCCTTCGCGCATGTCGTCGCTCGTGATGTTCTCCTCTTTTTCCTTGAGATATCCTTCGCTGCGGGCATAGTTGTTGATGGAGCGGGTCAGCGCGGAACGGAATCCGGTGAGGTGCATGCCGCCCTCCACCGTGTACTCGTTGTTCGCGAAGCTCAGCTCCTGCACCTTGGTATCATCCACGTACAGGAACGCCGCCTCAATGTCCATCGGGTTCTGTCCGTGCGCGCCCGCCTCGGCGGTCGCCATATATTCCTTCTCTACGTAAAAAAGATCTTCATGCAGGCGGTTCTTGCCGCGGGCAAGATATTTGATGAAAGAGAGCACGCCGCCTTCGAAATAGAAACCGTGCGCGACGGGAACCGTGCCGCGGCGGTCAAAGAAGTTGATCCGCACGCCCTTCGTGAGATAGGCGGTCTGGCGCAGGTGATCGATGATCACTTTATCGTTGAACTCCGTTTCGGAGAAGATCGTGGCATCTGGCGAGAACGTCACCCGCGTACCGTGGCCCTTGGACGGACCGACCTTCCTTACTTTATATTTAGGCACGCCGCGCTCGTATTCCTGCTCAAATTTTCCCCCGTCACGCTCAACCTCGACTTTCAGCGTCGTGGAAAGCGCATTCACGACGGACGCACCGACGCCGTGAAGGCCGCCCGAAACCTTATATCCTTCACCGCCGAATTTTCCGCCCGCATGAAGCACGGTGTAAACCGTTTCAAGGGCGGACTTCTTCGTCTGCTTATGGACATCCACCGGAATGCCGCGGCCGTCGTCCACGACGCTCACTTTATTGTCCGGCAAAAGCTCCACGGTTACATTTTTCGCATAACCCGCCATCGCTTCGTCGATCGCGTTATCCACGATCTCCCAGATCAGATGGTGCAAGCCCTGCGACCCCGTAGAGCCGATATACATACCCGGCCGTTTCCGGACCGGCTCAAGCCCTTCCAGGACAAAAATGTCCTTGGCGCCATAGGAGGCGCTGCCTTTATTGCTCTCTTTCTTCGGTTCTTCTTTTTTTGCCATAAAGCTTGGATTTTTCAATAAAGCTCCCCGGACTCGCGCCCGGATATCGGTTGAATTCCCCAATGCCCTTCGCGCGGCCATACGGCCGCAACTATGCGAAAATGGAGCTTTTCCATCCTCCGCTCCGCCGAAGACGGCGGAGCTCCGGGCTTGGCTCATCCCCGCCCTGACGGGCGGGGCATTCGCCTAAGATGGAGTAAAAAAAGCGCCTTTTCGGTGCCTTCAGTATAGCATAGTTCGGAGCCAAAAAACAGAGGCGCCGAATGGCCATTTTTGACCTATAAAGATGCCCGGGGAACGAGCGAATTCGGATGCTTTTCGCTCCAGGCGTAGAGGGCAACAGCCGCCGATACGGAGGCATTCAGCGACTCGCAACGCGGATGCATCGGGATACGGAGCGTCATATCGCAGTGATCGAACGTTTTTTGCCGGATCCCCTTTCCTTCGTTCCCAACGATAAAAATGGACGGCGCATCGTAGGCCTCTTCCGAGACCGTCTTCGGGCCCTGCATAGCAAGCGCATAAGCGCGGAACCCGCGATCCCGCAGCCGGTCAATGGTCCGGTTCACATTGCCGATGGAAATAATGGGAACGCGGAACACCATGCCGGCCGATGCCTTCACGACCGATCCCGTGAGCGGCGCCTGATTGTGCGACGGCATGAGGACGCCCGCCGCGCCGAAAGCGGCGGCACTGCGGATGATCGCGCCGACGTTCTGCGGATCGGTCAGCTCGTCGAGCAATACCAGCATCGTATTCTCCGAAGCATCCACGGTCTCCACAACATCCTCGAAGTCCAGCATGAGGCGATCAAGCGCGGCGACCGCGATCACGCCCTGATGCGGCGTCTCGCCGCCGACGATCCTGTCGGCCTCCCGATGCTTCAGCTCGGAAATGGAAATATTCCTGCTCCGCACCAAATTTCGAAGCTCGCGATCATCCATCTCCGGCGCAAAGAAAACTTTCTTGATCACCTGCGGGGCATGCTGCAACGCTTCGCGGAGCGCATGCTTTCCATACATATAGGTCTTGTCGCGCGCGGGCGCGTTTCTCTTGGAATGAGGCATATGTTCGTGAAAACTTCTATTTCGCAACGGAACCCTGCGCGGCATCTCCGGGAAGTTTCAGAAAGATCATGGCATAGTGTCCGGAAAACTTTCCCTGCTCGTCATACGACGGAACCACATAGGTCTCCGAATCAACAACAGCGCCGCTCTTCGCCTTCAGCATGCGGCTCGGCGACCGGAACGCCGTTTCGCCGGCATAGAGCCGCCCGAAGCGCTCAACGACGGCAACGCTTTCGGCGCCCGCAATAAAATCGGTGGCATGCGATCCGGCGACCTCCTTTTCGTCATAGCCCGCAATAGCTCCGGCGCGCGGACTTACGTAGCGGAGGAACGTTACGATGCCGAGCGGGTCGATGCCCACCAAAATATCGCACATCTCGGTAGGTGTCCCGTTGATCGGCAGTTCCGTTGCTGGCGCCTTGTCCATTGTCCTTATTATATCACATGGGAACCACCGACCCGCCCATCGCCTGCCAATCGGCAAGTCCGCCGATGTTCTGCGCGCGGAATCCGTGCTTCGTGAGGATCTCGGCGGCGATGCCCGACCGACTGCCGCCCACGCAATAAAGGTAGATCATTTTATCCTGCGGCAGATCCGGAAGTTCGCCCTGCTCCATGCGGGCAAGTTCAAAATGCAGCGCTCCGTCCGCATGGCCGGCGTTCCATTCGTCATCCCTCCGCACGTCAATAAGGATGGCCTCGCCTGCCGCGACCTGCTCCGGAATGGACATCTGTTCCATGGCCTTATCGTACCACATCCGCCGATCCCAACCCGAAAGCGCGCAGGGTCGCCCTACAAAGACCTCATTAAATTAATGATCGCCGCGAGAGCAATGACTGCCCAGATGAGATTCAGCCAGAATGGCTGATAGTCCTTGCGATAATACGTCTCTATCGTAACCCCAAGCGCACCGGTCAAGTTGAGGAATTGATACCACATGCTCGTCGGCGGCAGGACCAGAAAACTGACGAGCGCGTATGCGCCGATGGTCGCCGCGACGCCGTACCATCCAAGCCAACCCGAGATCTTTCTCATGCTTCAATTATAACTGAAACATACCAAGAGGCGGCAAGACGGCCTGAACGGAAAGATGCTCAAACAGATCATGACCGTGCCGCGCCCTTCCTTGCGATCGATCCTCTCCCATTGCTTTTACTTCCGATAAAGACTACGCTTCGGGAGTCGCACATCAATCCACCTATCCATATCAAAATGAACGGCTTCAAAAAACCTTATGGCCGCGGACCAGGAAAGACCCGCCCTCAATTCAATAAAAACTCGTCCCGACCTACGAACCGTCCCGGAGCCCGGTCGGGAGGCGGCCGTCATCAAAAGACCGCGCAGAAGTTCGATGCGGTGTGCAGCAATTGCGGCAGGTCATGCCAGGTGCCCTTCCGCCCCGACGGCGAAAAGCCCGTCTACTGCAAAAATTGCTTTGATGCGCCGCAGAGCGCGCATCCCGCACTCAAGAAGAACTCCCCTGCGGCCGCGGAGCGGAGCGCGCCGGGCGGCGGCGGAAAGACCATCGCCGACCTTACGCGGCAGATCGCCGCAATGAACGCCAAGATCGACACCATGCTGAAAATTTTGGAGAAGGACGCATAGCGGATGCAGATCACGTCCGCACAATTCCTGCGAGGGATCGGCGGCACCGACGAACTTCTGTCGGATGGCACGCCGCAGATCGCGCTCATCGGCCGATCAAATGTCGGCAAGTCAAGCTTCATCAATTCGCTCACCGGCGAGAAAGCGCTCGCGCGTACCAGCGACACGCCGGGGCTGACGCAGGAGATCAATATCTATTCCATCAATAATAAATTCTATCTGCTTGACCTGCCCGGATACGGATTTGCAAAGGTTCCCGAAAGGGTCCGCGAAAAGCTCCAGAAGCTGAACTGGTGGTATCTTTTTGATTCGGGCCACGAGCAACGCAAGGCTGTCCTCGTGCTTGATGCGAATGTCGGCCCCTCCAAAAACGATCTTGAAATGCTGGCCTTGTTGCGCGAACACCAAAAGAACATCGTGATCGTGGCGAACAAGGTGGACAAGATAAAACCGGCGGACTACGACATGCGGCTCCGCGCCATCACGGATCTCGCGCACGGCCTGCCGGTCATCCCCTACTCTTCCGTAAAAAATATCGGCAGAGAAGACCTGAGGGACCTATTGTTTTGAACAAGGTTCAAAAGCGCCCTTTTATCGTTTTTGCTTGGACAAAAAAGACGGCCAAGGCCGTCTTTTTTGATGTTGCGGGCAGTGTGGGACGATGTTCGAAGAAAAATTATGGTGTAATATTTAAATTTAAAACGTTTACATCGTACTCGCCCACCACGTCTCCTTGTTATCTTCCGCCCATTCCTTCATAAGTTTTCTCAATGGTATTGGCAAAAGATTAAGGCTTTCGAATTCACTCGGGGCGGCCCAGAGAAAATCATATCCTTCTTCGGCGGGCAAAATATTAACATCGGACTTAACGCCCGGGAGGTCTATATTAAAGAAATGGGTTATCTCCCATTGTTGCACGTCACCATCCTGCCATTTATTTTCTATCGTTCCCAAATATTCTTTAACATTGCATTTCTTTCCTGCTTCTTCCATGACCTCGCGCACCAACGCAACCGGTACGCTTTCTCCTTCTTCGACATGCCCGCCGATAAGATAACTGTGACTTTTATCTTTCGTACGGACGATCAAGAATTTTCCGTCATCATAGATTACTGCGCGGACGCGAAGATGCCATTTGGTAGTCATGGCTCAATTATAGCAGGCAAGGATTTGTTCGAAAATGACAAGCCCCCCATCCTACGAGGCTTGATTCTATTGACAGCGGGCAGTGTGGAAAATGATTAAAAAATCATTAATTGTTGCTTGGAAAGCGTCTCAACATCTGATAAAATCAAGGCACATGAAGGGAAAATCTTCGGTAAAAACCAAGCCTGTGTTCGTGGATCTTT
>DAIBYH010000013.1 GCA_027424065.1 Candidatus Parcubacteria bacterium
TTGTGGGAACAGTTATTGTACGCCTCCCGAACAGTGTGTTGCAGCGGTGACCGTTCCGGGTATAGGCACCGTAAGTCCCGCGCATTGCGGGGTGCCGACGCCGTAACGGAGACAATTAAAGCTAAAATCAGAACATGCGCACGAGACGGATGATTTCATTGCTTCCCTTCTCGTTTTTTATGTTTCTTATTCCGATTTCCGCATTTGCTCAGGCGACGATTTCCGTTTCCATCCCAGGCATGAGCAATGTCTCATCAAGCACACCTCCGGGGGCCTATATCGGGGCATTCTACAACTTTGCCCTCATGATCAGCGGTATTCTGGCCCTGGGAGCCATCGTCTATGGCGGCGTTCTCTATGCCATGTCGGCAGGGAATTCCAGCAAGCAATCGGAGGGAAGAGCCTGGATCACGAGCGCGCTCACGGGATTGCTGCTCCTTGGAGGCGCCTATCTGATCCTCTATACCATCAATCCGAATCTGGTGGAACTTGGCCTGCCGACACTGCAACAGATCAATTTGCCGACCAGCACCTACGTTTCAGGCTGGGGAAATAGCGGAAGCTGCCAGGCTCCAGCGAGCGGCGCTTGCAGCACCGCGATGCTCCAAAGCAGCTGTTTCGGGGCAAGTGCCCAGGCGGCCGGCGGCATCTGCAATACGGAGAGCAGCAACAATCCAAACGCCGAAGGCGACGATTGCGGCGGCGGCAATTATGCTTCCATCGGACTTTTCCAGATCAACCTGTCGGCGAATACGATCCAGGACCCGAAAACGGGGCAGACGCTTAATTGTCCGAGTGCGTTCAGTAACCCATACACAGGAAGCAACCCGCATTGCACGATCGTAAATCAGAACCTTTATAACGAATGCGTCGCCGCGGCAAAGAATCCTTCCACCAACATCCAGGAGGCGTGCGCTCTTTCAAAGCAAGGCACCAACTGGTCGTTGTGGGGCCCGCGTACGCGTCAGGTATGCGGTGTATAATGATTGAAACAACATGAAGAAGATCATCATTCTCGGCCTGCTGGTGCTCCTCGCCCTCGCTGCGGTATTTTTCTTCGTTTCAAGGCAATCTGGAGCTCCGGGTCTTGGGGGAGTCACGGGAACGTTGCCTGCGGCAGTGACCAGCACGCCGGTCGCGCCGGCAACTACATCTACGTCGTCTGCCGCGGGCTTCGTTCCCTCAGTGCCGAGTGGCGGCAATTTTGTACTTGGGACGGCGCAGGGCAGTGTGACGGTCAATAATTTCTATACCGGCGCGAAGGTCAGCGCGGACGGAACATCGGTATTGGTCGCTGAAACGCCAGCATATGTCATCAGCTATTACGCACCCGATAGCAGCTTCAATATTCTTATAGAACAGATGCCCTTTGCGACGGTCCGCGCCGAGGCCGAAAGCGCGTTTTTGCAGAAATTGGGCATTTCCGAACAGGACGCTTGCAAATTGAAGGTACAGGTCGGTGCTCCGATCGGCGTGGATCCGAGCCATGCGGGGCAGAATCTGGGGCTTAGCTTCTGTGCGGCAAGCACCTTTGGACAATAGCGCGGTCGTGGTATAATCATTGAAACATGATGAGGGCTGCAAAAAAGTGGGGGGGCGCCGTGATTGCCGCAGGGACGTTCGTTTACGCCTCGGCGGCGTTCGCTGACTCTCTTACGCTCACCAATCCGCTCGGCCAGAATTCCACTTTTCAGACGGTTTTGGACAATGTTAATGTTTTCCTTTTGGCGATCGCGGCTCCGATCTGCGGGATCATGGTGGTATGGGGAGGCTTCCAGATGATCACCGCGGCTGGAAATCCGGAAAAGTTTTCCAGCGGCAAAAAAACGCTTTTATATGCGGCGATCGGATTTGCGGTCGTCATTTTCGCGTCGAGCGTCGTTCCGGTCATACAAAGCATCTTTGGGCAATCGTAGTATGAAAAGGATCTTGTGGATTTCTCCGGGAATCGCTTCCATTATCGCTTCCGCGGCCGCTTTTCCCGTACTCGCCGCGAGCAGCTATCCCGTCATAACGAACACGGCTGGAATTCGTAGCGAGATTTGCAACGTATTCACTATCATGTTCGAGGTTCTGATCGCCGTTTCGGTCATTATGGTGCTTTGGGCGGCATACCTGTACGCAACCGCGGGCGACGACACGGAACAGGTCACCCAAGCGCGGCGAGCATTGTTTTACGCGGCGATCGGATTGGTCGTTGCATTTGCCGCAAAAGGGTTTCCATTTTTGGTCGCGAGCATTTTCCCGAGCGGGACATCGGGCATCCAGGGATGTTGATCAAGTGGCTTGTCTCGACGAAAATGCTATAATAAAAACAAATGAAGAAACATTTATTCCGGGCCGCGGAAATCATCGGAGTTATGTTGCCGATCGCAATTTTTGCGACAAGCGTCGCAAGTGCGCAGGTGCCGTCGATCATTTCCGACAAAAGCCAGCTCGGATCCGGGCTCCTCTGT
Source organism: Candidatus Parcubacteria bacterium (assembly GCA_027424065.1). Lineage (GTDB taxonomy): Bacteria > Patescibacteriota > Minisyncoccia > UBA6257 > 2-01-FULL-56-20 > CAJAQL01. The sequence continues at coordinate 2,457 of DAIBYH010000013.1, forward strand.
CCCATTATCAGCGTTATGTTCGTGATCCTGATCGCCATTTCGGTCATTATGGTGCTTTGGGCGGCCTATTTGTACGTTACGGCGGGGGACGACACGGAAAAGGTGCATAAAGCAACCAAGACCATTACCTATGCCGCAGTTGCCATCGTGGTCGCCTTGATCGCCTACGGCTTTCCGAGTTTGATCGCAAGTATTTTCGGCCAGACCTCCTCCAATCTTTTTCAGTGCAGCGGAGGCGGTGGCGGCGGGGGAACGCCCGCCGGCAGCGGTTTGATTTCTTCCTAGTAATAGAGATCAAGAAAGGTCGAGAACTTAAATCAAGCTTTAACTTATGAAACAGATCAAGCGCTTTGCTTTCAATTTTATCCCGGTTGCGCTGTTGGCCTTGCCGGTGATCGCTGCCGCACAGGTCGGCGGCGGTTCTCCGGGGTATGCTCCGGTCGCGCCTGTAACGAGCCTGAATGCGGTTGCCCAGTCGTTGTGCAATATCACGAACTGGCTGTTCTACTTCCTGATCATTCTTGCGGTCATCTTCATCATCCTGGCGGCCTTCAAGTATCTTACGGCTGCCGGCGATCCGGACAAAGTGAAATCGGCGAGCCACATGCTGTTGTATGCTGTTATCGCCATCATCGTGGGCATCGTGGCCAAGGCCGTTCCCGGCCTGGTCGGAAGCTTCATGGGAACCGGTACGGCAGTCAGCTGCTAATACGAGGTCCGTCCGTTTTTTCAAAAAACTCCGCCTACGGCGGAGTTTTTTGATATTGAAATGAGCTTGATTTGTTCTGGAAAAAAAACGATATGCGGGATATAGTGTGAAGGATTCTGCCGAGGTGGCGGAATTGGCAGACGCACAAGGTTTAGGGCCTTGCGGGAGCAATCCCATGGGAGTTCGACCCTCCCCCTCGGCACGGCAGGTCGAACGGGAAGGGGGTCGGGGAAACGGGAGTTTCCCCGTGTTGGAAGGAATGGGAAACCGAGGGTGTCCCAGGAGCGAGTCATGTTGCATGGCGAGCGACGTTCGGCCCTCCCCCTCGGCACGGCAGGTCGAACGGGAAGGAGAACCCTTTTCTCTTCGGTGGTCGTAATATTTTTTGTGGTATACTGAACCTATCACTTTTTATGTCACGCTTTTGGAAAAACGTCCTCTGGGCGATCACCACTTTACTGTTCATCGCGTTCCTTTTTTCGCTCTTTGCGACTCCCGCAAAGGCGCCAACGACGCTCAGTCTGAGCCAATTGGTTGATAAGATCAATGCGGGGCAGGTTTCACAGATCGGCGTCAATGGAAACGCGGTCTCCATCACCATGAAGGACGGTTCGCAGGCGGTCGCCGAAAAAGAACCAGAGAGCGGACTTTCGGAAACTTTGAAAAATATGAATGTCAGTTCCACGGCGCTCGCGGCCGTGAATTTTGAAGTACAGAACCAGTCGGGCTGGAGCTATTGGATGAACCTTCTCTTGCCAACGCTCCTGCCGCTCATCGCGCTCCTGGTGCTCTTTTGGTACATGTTCCGTTCTGCCCGCGCCGGCGCGAATCAGGCATTCAATTTCGGAAGGTCGAACCTCCGCCTTTCCACCTTCAAGGATAGAGTCACCTTCAAAGACGTCGCCGGACTGAAAGAAGCAAAAGAAGAGCTTATCGAGGTGGTTGATTTCTTGAAAAATCCTAAAAAATTCCTTGATCTTGGCGCCCGCATCCCTCGAGGCATCCTTCTTATGGGACCGCCCGGAACCGGAAAAACCTTGGTCGCGCGCGCGGTTGCCGGGGAAAGCAATGTCCCGTTCTTCTATATTTCCGCATCAGAATTCGTCGAGATGTTTGTTGGCGTCGGCGCGAGCCGCACGCGGGATGCGTTCATGACGGCAAAACGCGCCGCACCTTCCATCTTGTTCATTGATGAGATCGATGCGGTTGGCCGCCAGCGCGGCGCGGGAATGGGGGGAGGCAATGACGAGAGGGAGCAGACCCTGAACCAGATCCTTGTTGAAATGGACGGCTTTGACCGGGATACGCGTGTTATCGTTCTGGCCGCGACGAATCGCCCCGACATTTTGGATCCGGCGCTCATGCGTCCCGGCCGGTTCGACCGCCGCGTGGTGTTGGATCTTCCCGATCTGGCTGATCGCGAGGCGATTTTGAAGATACATGCCCAGGGGAAGGTTCTTGATCCCGGCATCGATTTTCGGAAGGTCGCTGCGCGTACTCCGGGATTTTCCGGTGCGGATCTTGCAAATCTCATGAACGAGGCGGCGCTCATCGCCGCGCGCGAGGACAAAAAAGCGATAACCCAGGACAACCTCTTCAATGCTGCGGATAAGGTGCTGCTCGGCCCCGAGCGGAAGAGCCGCGTTATTTCGCCAAAAGAAAAAGAGATGACGGCCTATCATGAAGCCGGACACGCGCTGGTTGCTGTCGCACTGAAAGATGCCGATCCGGTACAGAAGGTTTCCATTATCAGCCGAGGATTCGCGGGTGGCTACACTATGAAGCTTCCGGCGGAGGATCGGCACTTGAAGACCCGGGCGCAGTTCCTGGCGGATCTTGCCATGATGATGGGGGGATATGCCTCGGAAAAGCTTATTTTCGGTGATGTTTCCACTGGTGCGTCAAATGACCTGAAGCAGGCGTCGGGTCTCGCGCGTCAACTCGTGATGAAATATGGCATGAGCGATCTCGGCCCAGTCACCTTTGGAAAGAGCGAGGACATGGTCTTCCTTGGGCGGGAGATCGGAATGGATCGTGATTATTCGGAAAAGGTTGCCGCGGAGATCGATGCGCAGGTGCGCAAGCTTTTAATGCGGGCCTACGAGACGGCCGAAAAGGCGTTGAGGGGCCACGGGACCGCCCTGAAGAAGATCGCGAGCACCCTCATGGAAAAGGAAACGCTGGAGCAAGAGGATTTTTACGCGATCCTCAAGCCGTTCAAGATAAAGCCGATATAAGATTCGGCTGCGTTAAAATTCCACGAGTGCTTGGCCTGCTTTTCCTGATTGGAACGGATGTTTCAGTTCGCGCATCTCCGTGGCGAGGTCGGCACGGTCAATGAATGCCTGTGGCGCGCCGCGGCCGGAGAGGATAAGAAGTCGATCTTCAGGAAAGTCCCGGATCGCGGAGAGGACATCGTCCTCGGAAATGAGGCCGAGCGAAACGGCGACATTCACTTCGTCGAGCACGATCAATTGCCACTTTCCCGATAGTTGTTCCTGAATGAAAGCGTCGAGCGCATGCCGTGCCGCGGCCCGGTGCGATTCGATGGGTAAGTTATCGCCGAGAATACCGACGAATCCGAGTCCCATTTTCCGCACCTCAAAAATATCGGCAGGAATGCCGTATTTCTTTGCAAATTCATCCTCCCCGGAGATCCAGGGTCCCTTGATAAACTGGATCATGAGTGCCCCTTTTCCCCGGCCTGCGACGCGGACCATTTGTCCGAGGGAGGCGGTCGTTTTCCCTTTTCCATTACCGGTGAATACGATTATCATGGTGTTTTTCAATCTGTCACTCCAGTATAACAGAACGCCGGCGGTCTTGCCGGAACTGGAAAGCTGAAGAGAGTTACAGTAGAATGGGCGGTAAGAGCAAGGATCCCTTTTGGGCGTGTAGCTCAGCGGTAGAGCAACCGTCTTATACACGGTCGGTCGCTGGTTCGAATCCAGCCGCGCCCACTATCTTTTTGATTCCAGTGCGTCAAAACGGGTCATGGCCTCCTGGGCTTGATCGTTGAAATTGTTGATGGCGTTCACGTCCATGTTGATCTGATCGACGATGGACGTTACTTCGCCCGGCTTTATTGCAGTCCCGGTGAAGCGCCCCTGGAGCGTCACGAGGAGATGGCTTAGGTCGTTGCTATAGGTGATCAGTTCGCTTACGAGAGCAAGGCGGCTCGAGATCGCATCGAGGGCCGCTTGGCGCGCTTCGAGCGATGAAATGTCCGGCAATGACCTTGCCATTGCCTCTATTTGCGACGAAAGCGAAAGCGCCTGATCATGGAGATCCTGATTTTTCGTGATGATGTTCGTGGTCAAAGAGAGCGCTGCGGCATAATTGCCGGACCGATCCAGGTCGTTCACGGTTGTGAGATCATGGGTCGATTGATCAGAGAGCCCCACGATGCTTTGTGCAATGAGCGCTCCTTGCACGCGCGCCTGCGTGAATTCCTGCGGAACGCCGGCGCTTCTGCTTGAAAACCAGGCGGTTCCGGCGCCGACGAGAATAAAGGCGAGAAAGACCGAGACGATCTTGGTTTTTCGCGAGAGGGTCGGCATCGAAATGGTGGATTATTTTTACCAAAAATCGGGACAGAGGACAAATCGGCAGGTTTTGATTTAATCCCCCTTTATCTATATACTAAAACAATCGTCGTTTGGTTTCACGCGGGTATGGTATAACGGTATTATGTCACCCTTCCAAGGTGAAGACGCGGGTCCGACTCCCGCTACCCGCTCACTTCTTCGCCCCTTGCGGGGCTACGAAGTGCATGCGCTCTTCAGGCTTGCATTTCGTCAAATGACGAAATCTTCTTACGTGCGGAAGAAGTTCTTTTTCCCGACACGAAGGACGGCGTTCGACTTAATGGCGAGCATGGCTTGCGGATCTTTAATGACAGTATTGTCATATTCAAAGCCGCCCTGCTCTATGAGTCGTCGCGCTTCGCTTTTGCTTTTGAAAAGCCCGGTTTCCATGGAGAGGTCCATTGCCGCGAGATTCTTTGCGGCAATGCGAAGCGCCGGAATGTTTTCAGGGATCTCTTTTCTGGAGAATATCTTTTCAAAATTTTCCTGCGCAGCGTTCGCGGCATGCACGCTGTGATATTTTTTGACGATCTCAAAACCAAGCCGTTCCTTTAATTCCTTCGGGGGCAATGATCCCGCAAGCCGGTCGACGACGTCGGGCTCGAGCTCGGTGCAGAGAAGGAAATATTTTTTAACCAGGCCGTCGGGAATGGACATGATCTTCCCGAACATGCTTTCGGGGGATTCACTGAGGCCGATATAGTTCCCGATGCTCTTGCTCATCTTCTTCACTCCGTCGAGACCCTCAAGGATAGGGACCGTCATGACGTCCTGCTCCTTCATGCCGAAATGGCGCTGGATGCGCCTGCCCATAAGAAGATTAAATGTTTGATCGGTGCCGCCAAGCTCTACGTCGGCTTTGATCTTCACGGAATCATAACCCTGAAAGAGGGGATAAAGGAGCTCCAGGAAGGTGATGTCCTGGTCTGCGTCGATGCGCTTTTTAAAATCGGCCCTGCGAAGAACTTGCTGAAACGTTCCTGCCATGGCGAGCTGCACAAATTGCTCGATGCCCTCCTTGGCGAACCAGGAGCTGTTGTAAGCAACCTCCGTTTTTTTAAGATTCAGTATCTTTCCGGCATGAGAAAGATATTCCCCCATGTTTTTTTTGATCTCTTTCTCGATCAGCGGTTTTCGGGTTTCCGATCGTCCGCTCGGATCCCCGATGCGCGCCGTAAAATCACCGATGAGCAGGACGACCTTATGGCCCAGGTCCTGGAACTCTTTCAGTTTGTTCAGAGCGACGGCGTGGCCCAGATGCAGGTCGGGGGAGGTCGGGTCGATACCGAACTTTATGCGCAGTTTTTTGCCGGAGCGGAGCGCGTGCTCAAGATGATCTTTTTCGATGACCTCTTCCACGTTGCGTGAAAGGAGGGATCGTATCTTTTCTTCCGGAATCATAGCCTGTATCCTAACATGAAAACGGAGACCTAAAAAGACCCCTGCGAGGGGTCTTTTTAATGCGGTGAGAGCCGTTCTACTGTTTTTTAATGATCTCGTCGACGACTCCGTAGGTCTTCGCTTCTTCCGCGGAGAGCCAGAAGTCGCGATCGGTGTCGCGTTCGATCTTTGCGAGGGTCTGTCCGGTGTTTTTGGCGAGGATCTGATTCAGGCGCTCTTTGGTTTTGATGATCTGACGCGCGGCGATCTCAATTTCCACAGCCTGCCCTTCGGCGCCGCCCATGACCTGATGGAGGAGGATGTCGGAGTTCGGAAGAGCGAATCGCTTCCCTTTCTTCCCGGCCGCAAGGAGAAACGCGCCCATGGAGGCGGCGATGCCGACGCAGATGGTGGAGACGTCCGGTTTGATGTATTGCATGGTGTCATAGATCGCCATGCCGGCCGTTACCGATCCGCCCGGGCTGTTGATGTAGAGGCTGATATCGCTTTTTGGATCTTCATGCTGAAGGAAGAGCATCTGCGCGATGACCGTGTTTGCCACGGCATCATTTACCGGTCCGCCGAGGAAGATGATGCGTTCCTTGAGGAGGCGGGAATAAATGTCATACGCTCGCTCCCCGTACTGCGATTTTTCGACGACCGTAGGGATGAGATACTGATTTTCTGATTCCATAGTTTTCATTTTTTATTATTTAGAGGAACGGCACCAGGAGGAGGGCGATGATGTTGATGATCTTGATGACCGGATTGATGGCGGGTCCTGCGGTGTCTTTGTAGGGGTCGCCGACGGTGTCGCCGGTGACGGCGGCTTTATGGGCGAACGATCCCTTGCCGCCGTAGTTCCCTTCTTCGATATATTTTTTTGCATTATCCCAAGCGGCTCCGCCCGAGGTCATGGAGATGGCAACGAAGATGCCCGTAATAATGGATCCGACAAGGAGGCCGCCGAGCGCGATCGGGCCGAGGAGCCATGCGATGAAGACGGGAATGACCACCGGCAGCAATGCCGGGACGATCATGCCGCGGATCGCGGCGCTCGTGACGATATCCACGCTTTTTGCGTAATCCGGCTTTGCGGTGCCTTCCATGATGCCGGGGATCTCTTTGAATTGGCGGCGCACCTCGATCACGATGCTGCTTGCCGCCTTGCCGACCGCCTTCATGGAGATGGAAGCGAAGAGGTAAGGGATCATGCCGCCGAGGAGGAGGCCGATGATGACCCGCGGATCGCTCAGATCGAAGTTCACCGCCGCCCCGCCCATCTTGTTCTGAAGCGCTTCGACGTAGGAAGAGAAGAGGACGACCGCCGCGAGGCCCGCCGAGCCGATGGCGTATCCTTTCGTGACGGCCTTCGTGGTATTGCCGACCGCGTCCAGCGCGTCGGTTACGGCCCTGACCGATTCCGGAAGGCCTGACATCTCAGCAATGCCGCCGGCGTTGTCGGTGATGGGGCCGAAAGCGTCGATGGCGATCACGATGCCCGCCATGGAGAGCATGCTCATGGCCGCCAGTGCGACGCCATAGAGGCCCGCGGCGGCATAGGCGACCATGATGCCGGCAACGATGACCACGATCGGGAGCGCGGTCGCTTCCATGCCGACCGCGAGGCCGGTAATGATGTTCGTACCATGCCCCGTTTCAGAGGCCTCGGCGATCGATCGTACCGGACGGAACTTTTTGGAAGTGTAGTATTCCGTAATGATGACGATAAGAACGGTGATCAGGATGCCGGCTACGAGCGGCGTGAACATCTGTCCGAACGGCAGGAAGCTGAAGGAATTGCCGGCGGCGATCCACGCGAAGCCGATGAGGGCAAGAACGCTCGATGCGGCAAGTCCTTTGTAAAGCGCCGCCATGATCGCCTGTGATTTTCCGAGGCGCACAAAGAAAATACCGAGAATGGATGCAAGAATGGAGATGCCGCCGATAAGGAGCGGCAGGGTGACCGCCTGGACCGAAAGCGGAAAGACGAGATGGCCAAGCAGCATTGCGGCGATTGCCGTAACGGCATATGTCTCGAATAGGTCCGCCGCCATGCCCGCACAATCACCCGCGTTGTCGCCTACATTATCCGCGATGACCGCGGGGTTGCGCGGGTCATCCTCCGGAATTCCGGCTTCCACTTTGCCGACAAGATCCGCTCCAACATCGGCGCCTTTCGTGAAAATGCCGCCGCCAAGGCGGGCAAAGACCGAAATAAGGCTGCCGCCGAAGGCGAGGCCGATCATCGCCGTCACGTTCTGGGTCACGGCGTAGAAGACGGAAACGGAGAATAGCGCAAGGCCGACCACCAGCAGACCGGTGACGGCGCCGCCCTGGAAGGCGAGGCTGAGCGATTTCTTGAGGCCCGACTTCGCGGCTTCGGCGGTCCTGACGTTTGCGCGCACGGAGACGTTCATACCGATATATCCGGCGAGGGCCGAGGCGATCGCGCCGACCAGGAATGCGATCATGGTCGTAACGCCGAGGCCCCAGCCGATCAGTGCGGCGGCAATGACGGCGACGATGGCGATCGTCTTATATTGCCGGTTCAAATACGCCTTCGCCCCGACCTGGATGGCGTGCGCGATTTCCTGCATTTTTTTATCACCGCTCGGCGCCTTCATCACCTTGGTGATGAGCCCGATTGCTACAACGATCGCTGCCAAGCTGCTCGCTATGGAAAACGATGTAATAGACATTTTATAAGGATTATTTTTTCAAGTTTCGGCTCTTTATCTCACATCATACCACGCTTACGACTCGCTTTCCTCGTCGCCCGCAGGTTCGGCCTCGCCGCTCTCCTCGGGCGCAATGGCAGTTCCATCTTCCTGGACCTCGTCGGGATGCGCCTGGGAGCGGACGTCGATCTTCCAGCCGGTGAGCTTTGCGGCGAGGCGGACGTTCTGTCCACCCTTGCCGATCGCGAGACTCAGCTGGTTTTCGGGAACGAATGCGCGCGCTTCCCGCCGCGGCAGGACCTCGACCCGTTCCACTTTTGCCGGGGAGAGGGCGTTGGCAATGAAGTTCTCCGGATCCTCGGACCACTCGATGATGTCGATCTTCTCGTTGCCAAGCTCGTTGTTCACGGCCATGACGCGGGTGCCGCGCTGTCCGACCAGGGCTCCCACGGGATCCACGCCTTCGGATGTGGAGGCAACGGCGATCTTCGTGCGATTGCCGGCTTCGCGGGCGATCTCTTTGACCTCAATGGTGCCATCCGTCAGTTCGGGAACTTCCATCTTGAAAAGCTCGGCGACGAAGCGCGGATTTGCGCGGGAGAGAACAATGCCCGGCATGCGGGTGTCTTCCTGGACGGCGAGCACGAGGAAGCGGAGGCGTTCTCCGGCGCGGTAGTGTTCGGTCGGAATGGATTCATTGGCGAACATGACGCCGATCGCGCGGCCGAGATTCACGAAAACATTACCACGATCGAATCGCTGCACTTCGCCGCTCACGATCTGGCCTTCCTTGCGCGTCCATTCCGCAAGGATGGATTCGCGCTCCGATTCGCGGAGCTTCTGCAGAATGACCTGCTTGGCGGTTTGTGCGGCGATCCGGCCGAAGTCTTCTTTGGTTTCCAAAGGAAACATCATTTCGTCGCCGACCGCGGCATCGGATTTTATTTTTTGCGCTTCCTCAAGGGTGATATGGCGCTCCGGATTGAAGCGGGGCAGTTTTTGCTCCTCCTCAATTTCCGGCTCTTTCTTTTCCGCCTCTTCTTCGGCGGATTCATCAACGAACCTGACCGTCGTATCGTCCACGACCGTCTTGACCTGCCAGAACTTGAGCGTTCCCGATTTTTCGTCAAGCTTGCACTTTACGATCCCGCCCCGATCCGCGTAATCCCTTTTATAGGCCGCGGCAATGGACGACTCAATGGCCTCAATGATGGTCTCCGGCGCGAGCCCTTTCTCTTCGGCGACCTGCCGGATCGCTTTTGAAATTTCTTTTATATCAAGCATAATATTTAGTTTTTATTTAGTTTTTTTAACCTTTTTTTGAAAAAATCCGCGCAAGCGCGGATTCATCACATTCATCATAGGCAATTTCCTTTCAGTTTGTCAAACCTGCGGTTTTGTCGCCGTTGTCGGTGAATCGGTCAATGACCAGCTTGATGATCGTGAGGACAAGATAGTCAACGACAATGAATGCCAGGAGCCCGGCAAGGATGACCCATTCTATCCTTTTGAAGCTCGTCGGGATAAGCGGTGAGAGGCCGGATACGATGCCAAAGACCACGCCGCCGAGCACGGGAACCCAGAGCATGCTGGAAATCAGTGATTTTCTGAAGAAGGTCCGGAAGTCCACGCCGCTCCACCCTACCGAGAATACGACAGCCGGTGCGAAGCCGAAGACGAATTTGGAAAAGACGATCCACTGGGCGCCGCGCTTTTGGAGCATGGTCTCCGCTTTCGTGTGTCCCGGTAGATGGGTTTCTATCCAGTAGCCGAATCTCGTCCCTCGGAGGCCGTTGCCGATGGAGTACCAGAGGAGGTCGCCGCTTACATCGGCAAGGAAGATGACTAGGAGTATTTCAATAAGGCTCAGGGCGCCAAGGTGCGCCTCGAAGATGATCCAGAAGCTGAAGAATGCCGCAATATTGCCGAAGAGGACCGTCGCCAGATAGATGATGAAATAGATCATCGGAAGGCTCTTCCCCAGAAGAAGGGCCAAAAACAGGAACGAATCGGACATTTCTTGAGTATATCACGGGAAGAGAATCAAGCCATCTCCCTGTTTTTTCTTGTAAAAACGGGGAAAATCCACTACAGTAATGTTGTTTTGATGGTGCCTATGGTGTAATGGCAGCACTGGAGTTTGTGGCACTCCCGGTCCGGGTTCGAATCCCGATAGGCACCCCATTTGGTTTAATACTTCTTTTAGAATCCTGGGTCTTAGGTGAGAATTTTAATCTTGCGACCAGATTTTGCCTGGTGGAATAAAAAGTCTTTTCACAAAGAGAAAGGGAGGCAAGATTTTGCCTCC
>DAIBYH010000014.1 GCA_027424065.1 Candidatus Parcubacteria bacterium
TTGAAAAAAAATCCGCCTTGGGCGGATTTTTTTGTCGTTTGGCATTCGCCGGGGTTTGGATCTAAGATGGGGGAATGTACGAGTCCCTCCTCAAGCCGCTGCTCTTTCGTTTCGATCCCGAGTTGGTTCACGATTCCTTTGTTGCGGTCGGTGAGATGCTCGGCGCGCTTCCGGGCGGACGATCCCTGACCGGTGCAATATGCTCCTTTGAGCATCCTGCGCTCGAGACCAGTGTTGCGGGGATCGCTTTTAAAAATCCGATCGGACTTGCTGCCGGTTTTGATAAAGACGTCCGGCTGACCCGGATCATGCCGTCGGTCGGATTCGGCTTTATGGAGGTCGGAGCGGTAACGCAGTTTCCTTATGAAGGGAATTCGGGGCGCCGACTACTGCGGCTGCCCGAAGACCGCTCTATCGTGGTTTATTATGGGCTCAAAAATGTCGGCGCGGAGGCGGTGCGGCGCAAGCTGCCGCGCCTTACGCCGTTTCGATTTCCGGTTGGTCTGAATATTGCAAAAACGAACCGAGCTGATATTAAAGGAGAACGTTCCGTGGAAGATTACGTCGCCACCTATCGGGTGCTGGGGCCGGCATTCGCATATGCGACGCTCAATATCTCATGTCCAAACGCGCAGGACGGCCGTTTATTTCAGGACCCGGTACTGCTCGATGAGCTGTTGGCGGCGTTTGCGAATGAGACGAAGCACGGCCCTCTTTTTCTCAAGGTGTCGAGCGATCTTTCTTTGCAGGAGGTGGATGCCATTCTGAAGGTTGCCGAAAAGTATCGGTTCATCGACGGATTCGTGGTCGGCAATTTGGCAAAACGCCGCGATGGCCTCGGGCTGCGTTCTTCGCGCGAGCGGCTTGCTCTTCTCCCGCAGGGCGGCATTTCGGGCGCGCCGATCAAGGAACGCTCAACGAGCATTATCCGCCATATCTATCGCGCGAGCGGCGGAAATTATGTTTTGATCGGTCTCGGCGGCGTTTTCTCGGCAGAAGATGCTTATGAAAAAATAAAGGCAGGAGCATCGCTTGTGCAGATCATGACCGGCCTGATCTACGGCGGTCCTTTGGCGGTCAAACGGATCAACAGGGGCCTTGTGGAACTTCTCGTGCGCGATGGCTATGCGCGTGTTGCGGATGCCGTAGGTGCTGACCTCCGGCGGCAGGGTCTGGTATAATGAGGCCCATGGACATCTTCCGCGCGCATCGAAATTTTTGGACCCGCGAACGTAAACGGTCGCTCGTCGAAGCACTCATCATTCTTGGCGCTGCGGTCATCATTCAGATCGTTGCCGGGCACTATTCTTCGGAAAAGGCGATCAATGCCCCTGCGGTAAGGGACTTTTTCCTCGACCGGCTGCCGGTGCTCCATGTCGATTTTGTCATTGTGATCGGCGCGATCCTCTTCTGGATATTTTCCTCGTTCCTTCTCGTGATCGCGCCGCGCCGGCTGGTGTTCGGCATCAAGGCCATCGCACTGTTCATCATCTGCCGGGCATTTTTCATGAATCTGACGCACCTCGGCCTCTATCCAGGCGCTGCCTCTCCGGGGGCGCGCAATTTCGGGTGGGGTTTTTACGATCAACTGACATTTCAGGGTAATCTTTTCTTCTCGGGGCACGCCGGATTTCCTTTTCTGATGGCGCTGATCTTCTGGGGCCAGGATTTCTGGCGGAGATTTTTCATTATTGCGAGCATCATCTTTGGGGCGACCGTGCTTTTCGCGCATGTACACTATTCGATCGACGTGTTTGCGGCGCCGTTCATGTCATACGGCATCTTTGCCATCACCGCCAAGCTTTTCCCTCGAGATTATGCGCTCATAAAATCGGACGCTCTGCCGTAGATCGGTCCGGAACGCTTGTTTTACGGACCTTTCAGCGATGTTTTGCGGGCTTGCCGGGGTCTGGTATAATCATCCTATGACCACCATGGAACACAACGAGGAGTCACGCCAGGGAGAGGAGGTGCGCGAGCGCAAAGTAGACAGACGGGATCTGTTTTTGCCTGTCAGTATCGTTGTTGCAGCGGTGCTGATCGGCGGGGCCATCATTCTATCGGTCTTCTATCGTCCGACAGCGGCGCTGACGGCGGGAGGGGCCGCAGCGGCTCCGTCCGCGGCGACCACCTCGCTCGCAAGCCTGGCCCAGCTTGGACCGCGCGACGCCGTTCTCGGAAATCCCAACGCCCCGGTCACGATCATTGAGTACGGTGATTATCAGTGCCCGTTCTGCTCACGCTATTTCTCGCAGATCGAACCAATGATAAAGTCCCAGTATATCAATACCGGCGAAGCGAAGATGGTATTCCGCGATTTTCCATTCATCGGATCGGAATCCGTCGCAGCCGCAAATGCCGCGCAGTGCGCCGAAGACCAGGGAAAGCTGTGGGCCTATCATGACGCCCTCTATACCGCGAAGGTCGCCGATGAGAATGTGGTGGCGAACGCCGAGAACGATGGGTTCTTCACGACGGCGGAATTCGTAAAATTGGCCGGACAAGTGGGGCTCAACATTCCTTCGTTTACATCCTGTTTGAGCAGCAGCAAGAACGAGAATTACATCATTTCCGAAAAGGCGGCCGCGGTCGCGGCGGGCATTCAGTCCACGCCGACGACCATCGTGAATGGGCAGATGGTGACGGAGCCGGACGGTTCGAGCGCCGGAGCGGACGCGACGGCGGTCATGCAGGCGATAGCGAGCGCCGTAGCGGCGGCGGGAAAATGATCCTATGCAAAGCATGACGGAGCGATGGGTTGATATTGCGATCGGCGGATGGCTGATCGTTTCCCCCTGGATCCTCGGATTTTCCGATGAGGTTTTGGTAAAATGGAGCTGTGTGCTGTGTGGCGTCGTTCTTGTGGCAGTGAACGGCTGGATCATCGCCGAACGGCGTTACGGCGAATCAAAATAAACTCATACATCATAAAAATCATGGCGAAGGTGACCATTTATTCGACGCCAACCTGTGTGTATTGCAAGATGGCGAAGGAGTTTTTTACAAAGAACAATGTCGCATTCGAGGAGCACGACGTTCTGGGCGATCTTGCGGCGCGCAAGGAGATGTTCGAGAAGTCCCAGCAGATGGGCGTGCCGGTGATCACGATCGACGACAAGGTTATCGTCGGTTTCGATAAGCCGACGATCGAATCGGCGCTCGGTCTGAAGGCGTAGGGTGTTTCCATTGTCATGAAAAAGGGCCGCTCCGAAGGAGCGGCCCTTTTTCTGCTGCAGCTATGAAAGATATTCGTCTATCTTTTCAACGTTGATGTCGCGGGGTTTGGCGCCGTCGCCGGGGCCGATGAGGCCTGCGGTCTCCATGAGGTCAAGCAGACGCGCTGCGCGCGCATAGCCGACCTTCAGGCGGCGCTGGAGGAGGGACGCCGAGGCCTTGTTGGACTCCTTGACGATGGCGATGGCCTCATCCATGAGCTCGTCGCCGTCATCGTCGGCCATGTAATCATCGAAGTTCTGACCGCCGCCGCTTCCCGCAGAACCTTCTTTTTCGCCGGCGGATTCAAAATTTACATTCTCTCCGGCGGATTCCGGCGTGGCATTGTTGGTGCGGATGAAATTGGTGACGGATTTGATCTCGTCCTCGGTAAGGAAGGATCCCTGGATGCGCTTCGGCTTGGAAAGTTCGGCGGAGATGAAAAGAAGATCTCCGCGGCCGAGCAGTTTTTCTGCGCCGGGGGTATCAATGATGGTGCGGGAATCGATCTGGCTTGCAACCTGGAGCGCGACGCGCGAGGTGATGTTCGCCTTAATAAGGCCGGTAATGACCTCTACGGACGGTCGCTGGGTGGCAAGGAGAAGATGAATGCCGGTTGCGCGGGCCATCTGGGCAAGGCGGACGATGGAACCTTCCACTTCGCGGCCGAAGGAGCTCATGAGGTCGGCGAGCTCGTCGATGGCGATCAGGATATAAGGCATCGGCTCGTCCTTGTGCGCCGCGTTGTAGCTCTTGATGTCGCGGCTGCCGGAGCGCTGGAGGATCTCGTACCGCTTGTCCATTTCAGAGACCGCCCAGCGGAACACGCCGGCCGCCTTCTTGTTCTCGGTCACGACGGGACTTACGAGGTGCGGGATGCCGTCATAGATGGAAAGTTCCACGCGTTTCGGATCGATGAGCACGAGGCGCAGCGTCTCCGGCGAGTTCTTGAAGAGCAGCGAGATCAGGAGCGAATGTACGAAGATGGATTTTCCGGAACCGGTCGCGCCGGCAACGAGGAGATGGGGCATCTTTTCGATGTTCGCGAAGACGGGTTCGCCGGAAACATCGCGTCCCATCACGAAACCGAGCTGGCCGGATTTCTGGAAGTCGGGATAGTTCATCAGGCTGCCGAGGCGCACCACTGCGGCCGACTTGTTGGGAACTTCGATGCCGACAAGGGATTTTCCGGGGATCGGGGCCTCGATGCGGATAGGGCTTGCGGCGAGCGAAAGAGAAAGATCGGGATTCAGCGCCGTGATGCGGGAAAGCTTGATGCCTTCGGCGGGCTTCAGGGTGTAGCGCGTGACCGCGGGGCCGACGTTGATCTCTCCCATGAGTGCGGGAATCCCGAAGCTTTCCAGGGTCCGCTTGATGATGTTGGCGTTCGCAATAAGGTCGCCGGTCGTCGGTTTGGTGCTGTCGGAGCTGAGGAGTGAAAGCGGCGGGGGAACATAGTTTGCGAAGGACGGGGCTTTCATCTTCTTTGATCCGCTCATGGCGGGCAGGTCTTCTGCCTCGACAACGGCGACGCTCATTTTGTTTTGAGGTTCGGATTTCTTTTCTTCCCGCGCCACCGGCGCCTTCACTGTTTTTTTAGGCTCTTCAGCGGCGGACCGTTCGTTCAAGGCATCCTCGTAGGGTTCTTCCTCAGAAAGCTCCTCTTCGTTTTCCGTCCGCCGCGGGATTTTCAGAGGAATATTTGCGGTGACGAGGATCGCGATAACGAAGAGGATGAGATCGATAATGATCGCGGCCGGCGTCCCGAACGGCGCCCGCAGGGATCCGATGACGAGGCCGAGGAGGCCGCCTTTGCCGGGCTCGACGAGTTCAATGAATCCCAGGGTGGAAAGGATAAGGAGGAGGCCGCCGAAGATCGTGGTGCCGACCATGCGTTGCCGCTCTGATGCGAAAAAGACAGCCGACGCAAAGAGGCAGGTCATCGGCAGAATGAAATATCCCCATCCGAAGAGGGCGTCCAGCGCGCCGAAGATCGCGTTTCCGGCCGGTCCTGCCTCGCTGAATCCTGCGAGCGCGAGGATCACGGCGGCGCCAAGGAAGCTGATGGCCCAGATGCTCTTCTTCGTTTCGGGATGCAGGAGGCGTTCTTTGGGAGCGCTCGGTTTCGGAGATGCTGCTTTTTCGGGACGCCCTCCCGGGCTCTTCTTCTTTTTCCGTTTGGCCATATGGTCTATCTTATCATTTCCGGTTTCGAAAACAAAAAACCTCCGCCCTGACGGAGCGGAGGTTTTTTGGGATCGTTCGGCTATTGTGCCGCGCGGGCCGCCTTCAGGGCCTTTGCCCACCAGGCCAGCTGATCAAGGAATTTATCGGCACTGTCCTTCATGGGGTCAAAGGCGCCTTCTTTCAGATTTCCTTTTTCGTCGAGCAGAGTCCAGAAAGAAGGGATGTGTACGGCGTTTCGAATGGGAGCCATCTGTAGCTCGATAGCGACCTGTCGAAGCTGTTCGACGGCTCGGGTTCCCATAGCGCCGCCCCAGCTCACGAAGCCAACCGGCTTGTTGTTCCATTCCTGATAGGCATAGTCCAGTGCGTTCTTGAGCACTGCCGTATAGCCATGATTGTATTCCGCGACGGTGATGATATAGGCGTCGGCCTCGGCGACCTTCTTGGCCCATCGTGCAGCGACGTCATTTGAATAGCGGCCCTGGAGATTGGCGGGGCCCATGGGCTCGTCGAAGAACGGCAGAGGATAATCGCGGAGGTCGAGAAGCTCGGCGGTGACGCCGTCCTTTTTCTGTGCGGTCTCAAGGATCCATTTCGCCGGCTTGTCGCCGAAGCGGTTCTGCCGCGTACTGCCGAGGATGATCTGCAAGTTGATCTTTTCGTTCATGGTTTTAAATGGTTTATTTTCTTTTTTTTGGTGACAATGGTTCCGCAAGCGCGATGGCCTTTCCTCCAATGAGTGCCTCCGAGACCTTTCGGTGCGCGGATTGGAGGATCCGCTGGAAGCTGCTCTGGGAAATGGACATCTTTTTTGCGGCGCTGGTCTGACAAAGATGACGGAGATGTTTCAGGCGGAGCGCTTCGGCCTCCGCGGCGGAGACCAGGATGGTTCCGGTCTTCCCCGCGCGTGCTCCTTCAGGAATGAATTTTTTTATTTTAGGATGAAACTCTGCGGCATAGGCGCACTTCGGTCTGCTCATATTTTTGAATATATACCCAAAACCAGGCAGGGTCAATCGGGAATGTTTTGGTATACTGAAAGCAATGGCAAAGAACAAGCTTTCCGGGAAGGATCTTATCGTGTTCGATCTCGATGGCACCTTAACGCCGAGCAAGTCGCCGCTCGAGCCATCCATGACCCGTGCGCTTACGGAGCTCCTTGCCAAGAAACGCGTAGCGGTGATCGGCGGGGGCAGCTGGGCGCAGTTTCGGAAACAGTTCCTCGGATCGTTCGACTGCCCGCGCGAACTGCTCTCGAACCTGTTCCTTTTCCCGACGACGGCAACCTCGTTCTACCGGTATCGCAAGGGCTGGAAAAACATCTACGAAATGAAGCTTTCTTCCCGAGAACGGGCAGCGATCAAGCGCGCGTTCCGGGAGGTGATGCGCGAGATCGGTTATGTCCCTCCGGTGAAGACCTACGGGAAGGTGATCGAAGACCGCGGCTCACAGATCACTTTTTCGGCGCTCGGTCAGGATATCGTGGCAAAGCTCGGCAAGCGGGGGCTCGCGCTCAAGGAGAGGTGGCGGCGGGAGAATACGCCGGTGAAATTGAAGATGGCGAAGCTGCTTGCGGAACGGCTGCCGAACCTCGAGGTGCATCCGTCGGCGTTCACGTCGATCGACGTGACCCGGAAGGGCATCGACAAGGCCTATGGCGTTCTGCAGATAGAGAAATATCTTCATGTTCCCATCGGAAAGATGGTCTTTATCGGCGATGCCCTCTTCAAGGGAGGCAATGATGCTGCGGCGAAAAGGACGGGCGTTGACTGTGTTCCGGTGCGCGGCCCGAAGGATACGGAAGAGATCATTAAAAAGATATTGAGGAATACTTGACCCTGTCTCAAAAAGTGCGCCAGCAGTTCGCTTTATCCGCGATCGCGGATAAAGCGAACTGCTGCGGGTGACGGTTGCAGGGGGCCGGTTTTTTTGGTACATTGCACGGGAGGATCGATCGTTCCTGCCGATGTAGCTCAGCTGGTAGAGCAGTGCTTTCGTAAAGCAAAGGTCGCCGGTTCGAATCCGGCCATCGGCTCCATAAGGGTTATCGCTACATTGATTGACATATTGTAGAATAAGACCGATCACCTATTGTTGGTGGCCGGATTCGAAGGAGGGGTGGGTCGACCCCGCCGCGGCGGGGCCGTGTAGGAAGGAATTGGAAACCGTGGGTTTCCAAAGCGCAGCCCCGTCTTTGCGGGGCGAGCAGTTCGATTCCCGGCCATCGGCTCCGCGTTCCATTTTTCATTATGAATTTCCGGCTTGATCCCGAAAAATTTGACCGCTCCGTGAAGCCAACGGACGACTTTTTCCGTTTTGTGAACCAGAGATGGATAGACGAGAACCCGATCCCTTCCGACGAGGCAAGTTGGGGCAGTTTTTATGAGCTTCGGCGCGACGTGGAGCTGCAGATCAAGGAACTTCTTGAGGCGCTTGATGCGCGGCCGGACAAAGAGGTCGTCGGAAGAATGCGCAAGGTGCGCGACTTTTACCGGACCGGCATGGATGTAGAGCGGCGAAACAAACAGGCAGAGTCCGCTCTTGCGGAGCTTTTTGCGGCCGTTGATGCCGTTCGGGATATTGCAGGGCTTTCGCAAACGGTCGGTATGCTGCACCGTGCCGGCGTGGATGTCTGGTGGGCTCCGCAGGCGGATTCCGATGCGAAACAAAGCGATGTCATGGCGCTCTATCTGAATCAGGGCGGTATCGGCCTGCCGGATCGCGATTACTATCTTAAGGATGATCAGAAGAGCGCGGAGATCCGGAATAATTATCTCGCCTACATGGAGAGGACGATCGCCGGATCGGCATTTGCATCGGGTGGCGCCGCGCCGCGCAGTGCGGAGCTGATGGACCTCGAGGGGCGGCTTGCGGAAGCATCCATGACCCGCGTCGAGCTTCGCGATATCGAAAAACAATATAACAAATTTACCGCGGCGGCACTTGCCGAACTTGCTCCGGCCATTGATTGGCAGAGATATGCGCAGGGTGCGGGAATATCGATGCCGAAGGAGGTGATTGTCTGCCAGCCGGATTTCGTGCGCGCCGCAGATGGATTTTTCAGGGACCTTCCGATCGACGTTCATAAGGCCTATCTTCGTTGGCATATTTTGAACGATTACGCGCACTGCCTTGATGCGCCCCGCGAGGCATCCCGCTTCGATTTTTATGGCAGAACCTTTTCCGGGGCGACCGAAATGAAAGAACTTTGGCGGCGCGTGCAGGGCGTCGTGAGCCGCATGTTGGACGAGGCCGTCGGCGAGCTCTATGTCGGCGCGCATTTCAGCGAGGACGCAAAAAAGAAGATCAACGAACTGGTGGATCGTCTTTTTGCGGCATACCGGTCGCGCATCGAAAAGCTTGATTGGATGGGGACGGAAACGAAACAAAAGGCCCTTGCAAAGCTTTCTGCGGTTCCGCGGAAGCTCGGCTATCCGGATAAGTGGAAAAATATCGACGCCATGGTGATCGGTGCGGATTCTTATGCAACGAACGTCATGAATGCGTATCGTTTCGAATTTGATCGCAAAGCGCGCCAGGTCGGCGGTCCCGTGGATCGCACGGAGTGGTATATGTCGCCGCAATCAGTGAACGCCTGCTATAACCCGCTTTTCAATGAGATCCTTTTTCCCGCAGCGATCCTGCAGCCGCCCTTTTTTGATCCCGCTGCGGATCCGGCGGTCAATTTCGGCGGTATCGGCACGGTGATCGGGCACGAATTGACCCATGGATTCGATGACCAGGGCGCCTTGTTCGATGAACGCGGCAACCTCGCCAATTGGTGGACAAAGGAGGACAAGGAGCGATTCGATGCGAAAACCGAACGGCTCGCGAAGCAGTTCAATAAGTTCGAGGCATTGCGGGGGCTGTTCGTGAATGGCCAGCTGACGCTCGGAGAGAACATCGCCGATCTCGGCGGTCTTGTGATCGCCTACGATGCTTTGACGGCGGGGCTTCGCGAAGAAGGGAACGATCCCGCGATCGACGGACTTTCGCCGATCCAGCGTTTTTTTGCGAACTACGCCATCACGGAACGTTCCGCGATCCGCGAAGAAGCGCTCCGATCGCGGATCCAGATCGATCCGCATGCTCCATCGCCGTTCCGCGTCAACGGACCGCTTTCCAATATGCAGACGTTTTTTGATGCTTATGCAGCGGCCCCGGGCGACAAGATGTACCGCGATCCGGAAGATCGCGTGGACATCTGGTAATTCCAGGAATCTATGCTTGTCGGAATTTTTGTGGTAGGATACCATAGTATTTATGATCGTATTCCAGGGAGTTTCAAGAAAATTCGATGGCGGTGAACAGACCGCGCTTGAGGATGTTACGTTCGAGGTCGACCCCGGCGAGTTCGTTTCGCTTGCGGGCCGTTCCGGCGCGGGAAAAACGACCATCATTAAATTGCTGATCGGAGAGGACAGGCCGAGCAAGGGCCGCGTTTATTTCGGCCAGTACGAGGTCAATAAGCTCCACGACAAGGATCTGCCTGCATTCCGGCGCCATATTGGCGTCGTTTTTCAGGATTTCCGCCTCTTGCCGACCAAGAATGCCTATGAGAACGTCGCGTTTGCGCTGGAGGTCGCCGGGCGGCCGCAGCGCGAGATCGAGGAGCTGGTTCCGCAGGTGCTCGATATGGTCGGTTTGATCGACAAAATGAAGAATTTTCCGAGCCAGCTTTCGGGCGGCGAGCGCCAGCGGGTCGCGATCGCACGCGCCATGGTCCATCGTCCGGAGGTCATCATTGCCGACGAGCCGACCGGAAACCTTGATCCGTTCCATACATTCGAGATCGTGAAGCTGCTTGAGAAGATCAACGAGCTTGGCACGACCGTATTGCTTGCGACGCATGACAAGGAGGTCATCAACAGCCTGGAGCGCCGCGTGATCACGCTGGATCGCGGCCGCATCGTCCGCGACGAGAAAAAAGGAAAGTATATCCTGGTATAATATCGTCCCGTCGCATCGTTATATCATTACAACATTACGACCATCATCCCCATGTTCACCATCATCTCCCGCATCTTCCAGTTCGGTTTCAAGAATTTTTTGCGCAACGGCTGGCTGACGACGATCACGGTCATCATCATGACCCTCGCTCTTTTCGTGTTCTCGTGGCTGATCTTCTTCGGCGTCGTCACGGGCCGTGCCGCTTCCTCCATCGAGGATAAGATAGACATCAGCGTTTATTTCAATACCAACACGGCGGAAGACGAGATCCTGAGCATCCAGCAGTCGCTCGAGAATCTGCCGCAGGTCGCGAGCGTGGATTATGTCTCGCGCGACCAGGCGCTTGCGGCCTTTGAACAGTCCCATGCCAATGATCCGACGATCACCCAGGCAGTGAGCGAGCTCGGCTCGAACCCGCTTGAGGCGTCGCTCAACGTGAAGGCGAAAGATCCAAGCCAGTACGGCGCCATCGCTTCCTATCTGGGTTCGAGCACGCTGTCCCAGTATATTGACACGATAAGCTATAACCAGAACCAGGGGGTCATCGACCGTCTCGCCCGCATCGTGAAGACCGTGGAGGTCGGCGGCGCGGTCGTCATGATCGTGTTCGCGCTGCTTGCCGGCCTCGTGGTGTTCAATACAATCCGGCTTGCGATCTACGCGAACCGCGAAGAGATCGGCGTGATGCGGGTGGTTGGCGCCTCCAATGTCCTGGTCCGAGGTCCGTACGTTGTTGAGGGCGTCCTTTGCGGCGCGATCGCCGCCATTCTTGCGCTCATTGTCTCCGCGCCGCTGCTCTTCGGGGTAAATCCCTATCTTAACGTGTTCATCCCCGGCCTCAATATCTTCCCGTATTTCATGTCGCATATTCTCATGCTTTCCGTTTATGTTTTGGGCTTCGGGGTCTTTCTGGGGGGCGTTTCCAGCTTCATCGCCGTCCGGCGCTACTTGAAGAACTAAGGGCCGAAAAAACCAGAATATCCGTCCGTATCGGTTTTAGATTTTTTTAATCTTGCGGTGGATATACTGCCGGTATGCGCATCCTTGTCATCGAGGACGAACGGGATATTGCGGAATTTATCTTGCGGGGTCTGCGGACCGAGCTTTTTGCGGTGGACTGGGCGAATACCGGGGAAGAGGGATTTCAGTGGGCAAAAGTGAACGATTACGATGCGGCCGTTTTTGATGTTCGTCTGCCGGGAATGAGCGGAATCGAGGTCTGCCGCGGTCTTCGGGAGCGGAAAAAGAATATGCCCATCATCATGCTTTCGGTTATGGGAGATGCCATGACGAAAGTAGAGGCATTGAATGCTGGCGCCGACGATTATTTGGCAAAGCCTTTTTTTATGGCCGAACTTACGGCGCGGATCCGTGCGCTTTTGCGTCGCGAGCGCCAGACGGTGGGCGCCGTTCTCCGTGCTGCGGATTTGATGCTTGATCCTGTTTCGCATGCCGTTCAGCGCGGCCGCCGTCGGATCAATTTGAACCGCAAAGAGTTCGCACTCTTGGAATATATGATGAGGCACCAGGGCACGCCGTTGACCAGGGGCATGATCCTTGAACATGTTTGGGATATGAACGCAGATCCTTTTACGAACACGGTAGATGTTCACATCCGTTTTCTCCGGCAGAAGATCGATACGGGCCGCGCCATAAAGCTGATCAAGACCGTGCATGGATACGGATATAAATTGGAGACAAGCGACCACTCATGATGCAGCCGCTCATTATTGCGGACAGTGCGATCGCTGCCGGGTCCCTTTTTCTCGGCGCAGTTATTGTTTTTCGGGAGCCGAAGAACGCCACCTATCAGTCGTTCTTTGTTTTCGCAGTAGGCATTGCCGTTTCCGCTTTCGCAAAGTCATTTTTCTGGGGGCAGGGGGATTTTTTTGCGCGCGCCGCAGCTAAGGGAGGATTCGACCTCATGATCCTCGGCACCTTCCTCGCGCTCTCGATCGGAAGCAATGGAAGAATCCGCAGCTGGTTCGCCTTGGTTTTGGTCCCGTGGTGCATCACCTTTCTCGCGTTACCCGCAATAT
>DAIBYH010000015.1 GCA_027424065.1 Candidatus Parcubacteria bacterium
GCATAAAGACGATCCCGAGAAGCGCGGCAATACTTGCGCCGCGCGTGAGGATCATGCTTTTCACGAGACCGAAATGCCGATCGAACCACGGCGCCGTGAGCAGGGCAAAAGATCCAATGATGCTGCTTGTTGCCGCTGCGAAAGAAAGCGATGCTTCCGGAGCATGGAATCTGAGAATAAGGAAAGGGATAAGGAAGGGGATCGCAAGTCCCTGCGAAAAGCCGTTCAAGATGCCGGTCACGGAAAAATTACGCAGGGCCGCCCTGCTTTCTTCATTGATCGGCACCGGCATCGGCAGGAACGCCTTTTGGGGCAGAAGCACGATCGGGATCAGAGAAAGGAATGATGCCGCAACACCGAGAAGGAAGAGCGGTTCCGTGGCAACGATCCCGGAGAGGCCGACCCCTGCCGCTGCGCCGAATCCCGCAATGAACGTCAGGAATGCATAGGTCTCCGTCCGCTGTTCGTCCGGAATGAGGTGGGCGACGAGCGCTCCCTGGATCGGCGCGGCGATGCCGCCCGATCCGCCGCCGGCCATGGATCCGGTGGCCGCGACGCCGGCGAGCGCGCTTGCGATAAGGACGATCGCGAAATTGTGCGGTAGGACGGCGAGCATGAGGAGGCCGAATGCAAGGAGGGATACGACGATCAATGTGAGGATCCGCGTGGGACGGCGGTCGAACCATGCGCCGACAATAAATCCGGCACCGGCCGAAGCGACGGTGCCGACGGCGTAAAAGATGCCGAGCAGGAGCTCCCCGTGCGGAAATGAAGAAAGCACGAAATAGGGAAAGGCCACGACGAGCGTTCCTGCCGCAATGCCGCGGAGAATGCGGAAAAAGAAAAGCTGCACGAAGCCGTCCTCCTGCCAGAGCTCTTTTCTCATAGTGACCAGTATACCCGATGCGTCGCCGTTCGGGAACCGATTGAGTTCCGACGCGGCGGAGATATACTGAATACATGGCATCCATTCTTGCGCTTATCGCACTCCGGGCATTTCTTGTCGCTGTATTTCTCGGAGTGGGACGGCTTTCCCTTCCCGTGCCGGTCCTCTCGGTCGCGGCGGCTCTTTTGCTCGGCGGAGCGCTCTTCCCGACGCTCCGCAACATCACCCGCGGCCTCCTGCATCGCACGATCGATCCCGCGCTTCCTGTGGTCATCACGATCGCCATTCTGATCGGCATCCGCGCCTTTTCTACAGCGGGCATTTTCGTCCTCATCCTGCTCTTTGGCGACCTGATCAAGAACATCATCAACCGGAAGATCCGGGAATCGCTTGAACGCCTGACCGTCTATCTTCCGCATACCGGCTTCATCAAGGAAGGAGGCGCCGTGAAGGAGATTCCGCTCGCAGACATCAAGGTGGGCGATATCGTGGCGGTATCGCCGGGCGCACGGGTTCCCGTGGACGGTACGCTTCTCGCGCAGCACGCGCTCTTCGATGAATCCGTCATAACGGGCGAATCCAAACCGATAGCGAAGCGCGCCGGCGACACCATTCCCGCGGGCGCCATCAACATGAGCGATTATGTTGAGCTTTCCGCGGCGCGGACGAGCGAGCATTCCGCCATTGCAGAGATCCGGAAATTGGTGGAGGACGCTGAAAAGAAGAAGGCGCCGCTCGCAAAGTTCATCGACCGATATGCGTTCTGGACGGTCACCGTGGTCGGCATTCTCTCGGTCGGCGTTTTTCTGTTCACGCACAGTATTGATCGCGCCCTCGCGCTCTGGATCGCTATGGTCCCGGTCATCTTCGCGCTCATCGGTCCGATCGCCATCAGTATCGGCATCACGGCCGCAGCGCGGATCGGGATCCTCGTCAAGAACACCGAGGCCGTAGAAAATCTTACCAAGCTGCGGAAGCTCGTGTTCGATAAGACCGGAACTTTGACGACGGGGCATCCGCAGGTCAAAGAGGTCGTTCCCTACGGCACGCCGGCCCTTGCCGAACGGGATCTCCTCGCGCTCGCGGCGGCTCTCGAGGAGCGTTCCGAACATCGTCTCGGAAAAGCGATCATTGCGCGGGCAAAAGATCTTGGCATCACGTATCCTTCGCCGGAGAATGTGCACGTAATAGAAGGGGAAGGCATCGAAGGCGCGGCGTCCGGCGCTTCGGTCGTGGTCGGAAATCTCGGCCTCATGCGCGACCGGGAAATACGCCTTGATCCCGGCATTGAACAGGACCTGCGCAATCGGGCGGTTATCGGGGAAACACCCGTCCTTGTCGCGGTGAACGGGAAGCTTGCCGGAGGCATTTTCATGGCGGACCGGCCGCGGCCGGAAACGCCGGAAGCGATCCGCGAGCTCAAGGGCCTGCACTACGAACTCGCCATGCTTACGGGCGATGAGACCGCGGTCGGATTGCGGATCGCGGAAGAGGTCGGGCTCGCGCCCGGCGACGTAAAGGCGGAACTCAAACCGGAGGACAAGGTCCGTCTGATCCAGGAGATGGAACGCACCGAAAAAGTAGCAATGGTGGGGGATGGTATCAATGATGCCCCGGCGCTTTCCGGCGCCACGGTCGGCATCGCGATGGGCATGGGAGGGACGGATCTGGCGACGAATGCGGCGAGCATCGTGCTCGTAAAAGAGGACTTCCGCGACATTCCGGTGATCATGCGGCAGTCGCGCTTCATCATCCGCGTCATCAAAGAGAATCTCGTGGCGGCGACGGCGATCCATGTGGTCGCAGGGGCGCTCGCCGTCATCGGTGCGATCACGGTCGTACAGAGCGCGTTCTTCCACGAGGCAAGTTCCGTGCTTGTCCTCATGAACACGGCGCGCCTGTTCTCCATCAGCCGCAACGGTTCGTCCGTCAGGACCGGGAGCGTTCCCGCGGCGTCGGCCTGAAGCAGTTCATGAAATAGAGCGAGAGCCATTGCGCCGCAATGGAGGCCGCGATGATCCCGACGCTCCATTGCGAAAGAAAACGGAAGAATACTTCGGGAAAGATGGAGGCAACGATGCCGAATCCTATGGAAGCGCCGCAGATCGGCGCCGCAATGCCGCAGACCTGGAGCGCCGACAGACCGAGAGCGACGGCGACAATGCCGAGCACCGAGGTCCGATAGGTCCGTGCGAGCGCAATGCGTTCCTTGATATTGCGGATGATGCAGGTGATCGTGAGAGCGAGCGATGCGGTGAAGATGACAGCGAGGAGGAGGTACCACCCCTGCAGCATGCTGTGCGGGACCAGAAACCAGGCCAGAAGGAATGTCGCGGTGAAGACAATGACGCAATAAACGCTCGAAAAAAGGTGCGCGAGGAATGTTTTTTTCATGGCAGGATGATGTGTTACAATGGAAGCAACAATCACATTATAAAGAATCTTATGGATATTCAAAAATTGCGGGCAACGGCAGCGGAAATGATGGTCGAAGGAAAGGGGCTGCTCGCCATGGACGAGAGTACGCCGAGCTGCAACAAGCGTTTTGCGGAATACGGCATTCCGGAGACCGAGGCGGCGCGGCGGGACTGGCGGGACCTCATCATTACGACCCCGGGTCTCGGGAGCTATGTGAGCGGCGCCATTTTATATGATGAAACCATCCGTCAAAAAAAACTTGACGGGACTCCCTTTGTGGACGCGCTTCGCGCCGAGGGCATCATTCCCGGCATCAAGGTGGATGCCGGCGCAAAGGATATGGCTGGTTTTCCCGGAGAGAAGCTGACGGAGGGACTTGACGGGCTTGCTGCCCGTCTCCAGGAATACGCCGGCATGGGTGCGCGTTTCGCAAAATGGCGGGCGGTGATCAGGATCGGAGAGGGCATCCCGACGCAGGGCTGTATTGATGCGAATACGCACATGCTCGCGCGGTATGCCGCCGTCTGCCAGGAGGCCGGTATTGTTCCGATGGTGGAACCCGAGGTTCTCATGGACGGGGATCATACCATAGAGCGCTGCGCCGAGGTGACGGAGAATGTGCTTCGGACCCTCTTCGGACAGCTCGCGCTCCAGAACGTGGATGTGAGCGGTATCATTCTGAAGCCGAACATGGTCCTTGCCGGAAAAGATTGTCCGGTACAGCCGGGCATCGAAGAAACCGCCGATGCCACGGTAAACTGCTTTTTGAAGGTCGTTCCTCCGCAGGTTCCCGGCATTGCGTTCCTTTCGGGAGGCCAATCAGGAGAGCTTGCGGCCGCACGGCTGAATGCCATGAATGTGCGTTTTAAAGGAAAAATGCCATGGACGCTCACTTTTTCCTATTCCCGGGCGATCCAGTATCCCGCACTCGGCATTTGGAGCGGAAAAGCGGAGAATGTTGCTGCTGCCCAGAAAGCATTGCTTCATCGGGCCCATTGCAACAGCGCAGCCCGTCGGGGCGAATACAACGACAGCATTGAGCAGGGGACGGAATAGAACGGATCGGTCTTAACCGCCGATCGTGACGCGCGCAACGCTCGAGATCTCCCGCATGGAATAGTGGGCGAGGAAACTGATATCGTTGCCGTTCGGGATGTAGGGATCGCGCATGATGTAGTCGTTACCGCTCTTTTTGACGAACACGACAAAGTGTTTACCGCCGTACGCGTTCAGGCCGACGATGACGGGATTTCCGGTGGCAAGCGTGGAATTGATATACGCCTGTTTCCGCGTCGCGCTCACGCCATCCACATGAATGGTGTAGAGCAGGTAGGCGGGATAGTAGGCGGCGAAATTGCCAGGATTGGAATTGATGGTGACCGGCGTCACATCACGATAGCCGTAATGGGTCATGACCATCGCCATGGAGGTGATGAGGCATCCGTCGCTTGCGAGATTATATTTCGTACCATTCAGGGGATCGTTGCCCCATGCCGTATCGCGCTGATTATAGTAACAGCCCCAGGAATCGCAGGTGGTCTGGCTGCCGACGAGCTTGGAACCTCCGGCATTCTGCGCGAAGGTCGAGAAACTGGCAAGCTCCGCTTCGGCTTCGGCGAGTAGCTGCTGATAGACCGATTCTTTGGCATTGGTCTCGACGAGCAACTGGGACTTTGACTGTTCCGTTTGCGTGAGCGATTGCTGCTGGGAAACGAGCGACTGCTGCTGGGATCCGAGCGTGACTTTTTTCTGTTTGAGCGACGACTGGAGATCGGTAAGATTGTTTTCCTGAGCGGTCAGTTCCTGGATCTTGTTTTGAAATGCTTCCTGGACCTGAAGGGAATTATTAAGATTCGTCCAAACCTCCGTCAGGTCGTTGGCTCCGAGTATCTGCACGAGGAGCGACTGGCCGTCCGCTTTCTGCATATTTCGGAGACTCGCCTCAACGGCGGCCTGATCTACGGCGATCGCTTGTTCCGCCTGCGTAATGGCGCTTCCGGATTGCTGTATCTGGAGTTGGGTGGTGTTGATCTGGCGCTCCGTCAGGGCGACCCGGGTCTCTATTTGTTTGCGCTGGAGATCAAGCGAGTTGATGGCTGCCTGAAGCGTCTTCTTGTCCGCGCCGACCTGTTTCAATTCGGCCTGATAGGTCGCGATCTGCTGGGTCAGGTTCGCGATCTGCTGATTATTGGCATCTATCTGCGCCTGGAGCGTACTTGATGCCGTGCTTGTGGCGGTGTCCGCAACGGAAAAACCGGGGAAAAGGGTTATGGCCGCAAAAAGAGCGATGCCGCCGGTGAAAATGGTTCGTTTGGCGAGAAAGAATGTTCTTTTCATAAGGTAGTGCGATACGGGTTCTATTATACCATGAATTTTAGTGTTCGGATACCCCTTTTGGGCGAGGAAAATGCGCTATAATAAGCAATAGCTCTCAAAGCTCTTTTTATAAAATTAAAACAACGCTCTTTCAGAAAGGTCGTCTTAAATCATTTATTTCTTTATGAAAAAGCTTGTTGTTTTTGCCATCATTGCGTTCGGTGTTTTGGGTTTCGGGGGAGCGGCGCTTCAGGCGCATGCCGCGGCGCAGTCCGCTCCGTCTTCCGATGCGGCGACCCTGAATCAGGAGCTTGCCGACATGAAAGCCACATTGCTCGGCATGCAGGCACAATTGCAATCCGAAAATACCGCCGTCTCGGCGCCTGCGGACATTTCCGCAGCCCCGCAAAGCCTTGCTTCGCTGCATGACGCATTGGCTTCCCTGAGTCTTACGCTTGCCGAATTTCAGGCAAGCATAAAGACCAACGGAAATGCGGTGACGCCGGCCGAAAAGACTGCGGTCACCGCGGCTCTCGGCGGCATACGGGCGGATCTTTCCGGAATGGCGCAGGCCCTTGCAGGAACAGAGCCTTCCTCTGTTTCTGCTGTTGCGTTGGCCAGCCCGGCATCTTCCGGAAATTCCATTGCTGCTCCGGCGGTTGGTGCCGCGCATTCGGGTACGGTTACCGGCAAAAAAGGCCAGGAAGAAACTCAGGTTGCGCAGGTTTCCTCGGTTGCTCCCTGGAGGGCGTGGGCCGCTAAAGAATGGCCGGTCGGGATCGTGATCATCGTAGCGCTTCTTGCTGCCATTTGGATGTGGCGCGGAAAGGAGGCAAAGTCGGATGCTCCGATTGCGGCGAGCGCAGCTGCTCCTGCCAATCCGAGTTCCACGGTCCAGTCGGTCGCGACGCCCGCGGTCTCGGTTCACGGAAATGCCCCGCAGCACGGAAGCCAGAAAGCATGAACGTGATGATCTAAAAAACAGAGTTCAAACAAAGATCCGCCCCAGGGCGGATTTTTGTTTGAATGGACAAAAATATGGATCTATGCTATATTTTGCGGCTGCAGCACCTTGAACAACGTTATCGGACAACCGATGACCAGGAGGATGAACGTGGTAGTAGCAGGCAAAAAAGTCCTGGAACTTGAAGATTTCGCGAAGTTTCAGGAGGCATTAGCGGCAGCATTGCCGCGAGACCTGGATCCCGACCTTGCGCTGGATCTGCTCCAAAACAAAGGCGCGCTCGGCATCCTGCTCCAGGAAGCTCTGACGCGTGAAAAATTGATGCACATTCTTGGAATGGCAGGCAAGCGTCCCGGTATACGGCGCCGCGAACTTGTCATTGACGGAGATGCGGCTCCGCGCCTTCCGGACGACATGACGCTTGATGGATTCGGCGCCGAACATCGGAAGATGGGCGCAAAGATCAAGCTTGAAATGCGTGCGGATGGAAAACTCTATGCGAATGGCGCTCCGATCGAACGGGTGCTCCTGCCGCACCAGGAGGATCTGCGCGGCCACCGGCTTCGCAAAGAACTCGCCAAGGATCGATGCATTCTGAATGCGTGCTTTCTGGATGCGCTGACGACCCACCAGGAATTCATTCCCGAGGAATGGAAGGCGGGTTATACGTATTTTTGGGGAACCATCTTCCGCGGGCCGCACGGCCAGCTCTATGTCGGTTGTCTGTTCTGGATGAACGGCAAGTGGCGATGGACCTATGAGTACATCGGTCATCGCTGGTCAGCCAGGGGACACGCGGCCTGCATCGGCGGTGCGGTTCGCACTGCCGCATAGCACGTCCGAAACGTTTTTCTCGAAGGCCTCTCCGAGCGAATTGCTTGAAGAGGCCTTTTCTTTTTCAAATTTTGTGGTATTCTCACTATCAGA
The DNA here is from genome assembly GCA_027424065.1 of Candidatus Parcubacteria bacterium. Taxonomy (GTDB): domain Bacteria; phylum Patescibacteriota; class Minisyncoccia; order UBA6257; family 2-01-FULL-56-20; genus CAJAQL01. Next base: position 7,512 of record DAIBYH010000015.1, read on the forward strand.
ACAATTGCGTCGTCCCAGGGAGGGGACGAGATATGAAAAGCAAACGATGGCTTCGTAACCGGGGGTTGCGCGACGGCGTTTCCTGCGGATGCGGCGATTTTCTGTTCAGGAACGAACCCCACTACCTGCATGGCCTTGCGGAAGGCATGCATCGCCAGCAGGAAAAGTTCCGCGCAACGCTTTCCGAGAAGGATCGCACGATCTATGATCACGGCCTCGAGGATGGCAAGTTCGGACATCAGCCCCGCCAGACGACCGGCGTTTACTTTGAGGGCTACGTTGCGGGATATCTTGCCTGGGTGTGCTTTGTTAACGACACCGAGGACCATGTCCGAACCCGTGCAGAATGTCCGAATGGCGATTGTGGCGGCGTGAATGCGGCGCGGGCAGAGGAATTTGTTCCGCTGCTTACACTCATGGCCGACTTTGACCGGCGCGAACAAGGCGTTCCTCTGCGCCAGCCGGGAGCTCACATTCCCCATGCATACAAGGATCTGTCCGACCTTGACCGGTCAACCAGGTTCGAAGAATCACATCAGCGGCCGGATTGAACGACCGCGCAACAGAGAAGCGGACGGAAACCTTATCGGTTCCGCCCGCTCTTTTTTTTGGAATACTTGAAGTCACCTCGCGGCGAGGTCCGGCTTCAAGTATTGCCGCTAAGGGACCACGGGACCGCTACTGGACGGGGTTCTCCACGGCCACGGTAAGGCGAAGGTTCGGATACTGGGTGCTGTAGAAATAGTAGTAATTGCCCGGAAGGAAGACCGAGGTATCAAAGGTCTGCGTTCCGTTTGCCGGAATCGTGAGGCCGCCGCTTGATGTGATGGTCAATGAATAGCTCACGTTATCGCGGTTCACGAAAGCGAGCTTTGTTCCTTTTGTAACAGAGACGGACGAAGGCGAGAACGCTCCGTTCTGCAGCGAGATCGTCGTGGTCGGCGTTGCCGCCGCCGATGCCGGAATGACGGAAAAGACCGGACTGATGACGACCGGAAGATTGGGGGAGGCGAATGTGATCGCTACGCGGTAATCGCCCGGCAGAATGTTCTTTTTAAGCGGGCTGGTCTGACTCAGAAAGACATCCTGGGTGTCCCACGGGAAACTGTTCTGCGTAAGATCGATATTCTGCTCTATCCATCCAACAACGGCGTTCGTGGTCGGATCGAGCAATACGAGCGATCCCGGGGAACCGGCAGCGCGACTCCAGGAGATCGTGTGCTGTTTCTGAAGGATCCATTGAGTTCCCGCTGCGGGCGAACTAAAGGTGATCGGATTCGCTGTTGCCGGCGCAGGAGCGGTGCTCGCGGTTCCCGCCGAAGAGGTGCGGCGCGCTCCTGTCGCGGGAAGGGGTGCCGCCGTAGTGGACGTAGCGGCGGTCGAGGTTGCGGTGCCGGAAGGAGCGGAAGCCGAGGGTGCGGGCGAAGTGCCGCTCCGCAGAACCGCTATGATCAGAATAATGATAAGGGCAGCGCCAAGAACCAATGCCGCAATGGCAAAAGAAAGAGATTTTTTATTCATAGCATCATTATACCACGCGCCGGCACGGGCAAGTACGGCATAATGGAAACCCGCCGCGACGGATCTCCATCGGGCGGGTTAGGAAAAATAGTGTTCATCGGCATTGCGTTTCGCGATGCCGAGCGGTTCAAAGTCCTCAAAGGGAAGGCCGCTGGTCCGCCAACTGCGGAGATGGTGGCTCTCTCTTCTGCGCACACCACGGACCAGGGTCCGTCGGTGGGACGCCGGAGCATGTTCTGACGCCTCGCAGCGTTCATGCCAGTGCTTCGGGAGTCGATGCCGACCCAGGGTTCGAAGCGAAGGACGTATCGTGGACTTGGAAAACCTTTCCGGTAGCAAGAGGTTGCTCCTTTCGGATGTATCTGCGGAAGATTTTTACATGGAAGCCGAGGGGCTGTCAAATGAGGGAAGGCGCTCAGTTGATCGGCTGCGCGAATCTTGATTCAACCGCCCGAAGCGCTTTCCTGTGATTTTCCACGGAGTGGCCGCACGAGAGGCCGCCCTGTTCATGCTCCAAACGCTGCAACTCAGCGGTTGCCATTTGGAAATAGACGGTCGAGATCAGGGGATTCGGCGGAAACATTAAATGATCGACCCTCTTTACTTCGTCCGCAAGGATCTGAAGCTCCCTGCCGCTCACAACGCCTTCGAGTCCGGCGGCCGTGTCGGGATTCTTTACGAATGCCGTATGAAGAGCACAGCATTCCATCGCGTTCAGTTCTGCATGCTCGGGCGACCCGGGAAGCTCCATTCTGAAATTTTCCATATGTTCAGACACGTTCTTGTTTTTGAAAAAGGGTCCCTTTCTGCCAGGGGACGCCGAGCGCGGGAAGTGCGAATCGATCAAGTCCGATCCATCCCGCATTGCGCCACGCAAGGACAAGGAAAAGCTGGATCAGGAGAAGGAGGGGATTCGTACTGATGGATCCCGCAAGAATATAGTTGAAGTTCATGAGGATACCGAAGAATGCCGCGATCCCCGTAAATGCCCCGACAATGAGACCGATGCCGACAGCAAGTTCTCCGAAGGTGACGAGATAGGAAAAGAGCACCGCATGAGGGAGTGCGATGTGGCTTACAAAATAGGCATACCAGCCGGAAACGGAAGGATGTGGACCGGCCGTGTTCGCAAGAGTTCCGGCCAGAAATCCTTTGACGGCGGCTCCCGCACCGGATCCGATCCATGCTGCGTTCGTCGCCTTTTCCCAGCCCGCCGAGATCCATTGGTAACCGACATAGATCCTGAGCAGCAACCAGACCCAGGCGAAACGCGTGTCCGAGAACAGAAACCGGGAGATCTTCGGTTCCGCTATCTCTACCGCCGGATGGATATTGTTCATGTTTCCATTATACCAAAAAGAGAGGACCCCGGGGGCATTATGATGCCACCGGGGTCGCGTCGGTGCTCGGAAGGAGCACGACGGGGTCATTGACCTTGATCGTACCTCCGGAAATGATCTCGGCGATGATGCCGCCGCGATCGTAGAACGCTCTTCTGAAGTCTCCCTTGCCTTTAATGCTGCTGGGACGATCGCAGGGTTCGCAGTAGCTTATGCCCCGCAGAAGCGCATCGCCGACCGTGAATTCGCGGCCGATCAGACGCATGAGCTCAATGCCGAACACGACGAGGTTGCGTCGGGAGTCGGTGTAGCTGAATCCGCTGCCGCGCAGAAAGATGCCGTTGATCAGGGTCACCTGGCGCCGCCCGGGCTTTCCCTGGTTGAAGCTGCCATTGCCGAGAGCATAGCGGTCGCCCTCGAGCCCTGTTCCGGTGATGGCGCGAACCTCGCGTACAAGCCGCATGGGCGCGCCGCGATCCGGACCGATGCAGATAGCTGCGATCCTGCCGGTTGACATAGTACACCTCCGAATGATGCCCAAAAGGGATCTGTTCCCGAATATAGGAGAAAGTTCCCGGCTTGTCCAGGAATATGAGCAAGACAGAAATCGGAGTTCGGTCTTTGACGCCACACCGATTCTTTCGTAGAATATTCCCGGAACGCATCTTTCCATCTTGGAGGAGTACATGAAGCTTTTCTTGGATAGGTCCATTATGACCGCCATACTGGCGATGGACGAGGTCATGAAGGTGTCCTCGTTCCTCACCGATATCTCCTTTTGGTCCGAAGCCAATATCAGCGACCAGGGTCCGCAACAGAAACCTCAACAGGCCGAACTTTATGACGAGCATCGGTGCTACACGATCGATGCGACCGTGAAATATGCCGAAGATGTTTTCGGGGAAGGTCAGGTCCGCGGGATCTGTTGCGTCGCGCGAAGAGGCGACCGCTGGATGCCGTGCTCGGTGGATGTCCGCGAGTTGGGCACCGGAAGGCAAAGGATCGCGACCTATCACTTGGATCACCGGCATGGTGACGCTCAGATCGAGATAGCGAATCCTTCCGGGGTCGCCATGTACGCCTCAAACAGCATTTTCATCTAAAGCCCCGCAACGGAAGCCTCGCGACCGATCCGTTGCGGGGCTTTCAATTTTTAAAGGTCGGATCTCGTCGCTTGGCCATCACGGGCAGGGTATTCTCCTAAAATGAAAATGGCCCGGTCACGACAATGAAACTGTCGCGAACGGGCCGATTGAAGATGTTACCGCAGGATCCTCCCCATGATCCACCACCCAAGGGGGAAGAGGACAACTTGCTGGATCAGGTAGTGGAACGCTCCGTAGGGAAAGAGGAATCTCGGCCGTCCTTCCGGGGTCTCGGCGCGGGATGCGCCGAAAAAATAGAGGATCATGGCGCCGGCGATCATTGCTGCCGCCATGTAGGTCTTGCCGAGATCCAGGAGGTCCAGGGCGCAGACACCCGCAATGCCGAATGCGGAAAAGTACATGGCGCGCAGGAGCTCAACCCCGCGCAATCGCCGGGATAACGGCGAAAATCTGTCGAGTGAGTAGGTAAGGGCCCAGATAACGAGCACGGCGACGACACTGTTCAGGATCCTCGCCGCAATGATGGCGTGGTCCAGATCGGCCCTGGACCAGCCGCTAAGGTCCCGCTTTGCAAGCATTTCCATGTTCACAAGCATCAGGACCACAAAGATGATCTGGGCGATGACCGCCGTCACAACATTCGCGACAGCCTTGAATGGGAATTTTGGTTGCGCGATCGCTACCGTTTGATTCATGAGGCACCTCCTATGCCGATCGTAAAATACTATTCTTTTGTAAATCTGTCAATTCGGCTATTCTTCCTTTTTTCGTTCAAAAACGAAGAATTTCTTTCCACGCCCGATGATCT
>DAIBYH010000016.1 GCA_027424065.1 Candidatus Parcubacteria bacterium
CCACCAGAGATCGAACGATGCTTCGGTGATGTCCGGGTCCGGCGTCACGCCATCAGTAAGCGTATGCCGACTCATAACGGAGATCCTGATCCCATCATCTTCCTGAACGGAACGCTTGATGGACGCGGTCTTGAGAAACGATTCTGTTTTGATAGGCATAACGCCCTCCTTGTGAACAGCCTGCCTTCGTCATACCGCCGCAGAACGGCAATGTCAAATACTCCAAAAATAACGCCTTTTTTAGCATATTGACAAAAATATATTATTATTTATAATAATCTCGGATACTTTCCAACGAGGTTTCTCTATGAAAAGATTTAGAATGTATGCAACCTGGGCGCTCTGCGCGCTCATGGGGGTCGGCTATGCGGTAACTCTCACTATCGTCGGGGTCTTCCTCGTATGCCTCGCCGGCGCAATGCTGGCGGACATCGGTGGAAACCCGCACTTCATGCACATCCTCTGGGCGTGGTGGGGCGATAAAAGCTTCGACAAAGTTGCCGAACTCGCAGGAATGGGAGCCGCGACCATGGTGCTCTATCCCCTGGCCCTGATCCTGGCACCAGAAAACTGCCGCCAAGGCGTTCGCGTCTTCAACCCCGCAGACCTGTTGCTGTTTTAGGAGGAAAGAGATGAATCTTTCAGTATTTTCCGATCCGGCAACGTTTGCCAACTGGGCATTCGGTTCGGGATGGCACTACCTCCTCTGCGGGATCCCAGCAGGTATCGTGATCGCAATTCTCTATTTTTTAGGAGAATTCGGGCGCGATAACTACGAACGTCGCTACGAGAACCTCTTCAGAGGATTCTTTCTGGGAATCTTCCTGTGGCCATTGGCGTACCTCGCCTTTGCCTGCATCTTTCTCATGTGGCTCGTTGAAGACTTCATGTAAACTGAAATCCGCGAGTCCCCAAAATGCCGTAGCGCCCTGAAGCGCTACGGCATTCTTATTTTCATATTCAGCGGAAAGGTCCGTCAGGCGGCTATGCAGATCCGGACATCGGGAGAAAGAAAACCCAGGATCTCCCGAAGATCCTGCTCCGCAAGCGCAATGCAACCCGCGGTAGGCGAATAGTTTTCACGGGCGACGTGCATGAAGATCGCGCTCCCCTTTCCCGGAACCGGCGGATCATCATTGTACCCTACCGCCACGATCACATCGTAGAGGTGGTCGTCCCGCCAGAGCGACTCCGCGCTCGCGACGTACGGAAGCTTCACCTTCCGATTATAGGAGGGATCCCGCGGATCATCGCACCACCCATCATCGGGAGATAACGGCGACATCGGCAGCGGCGCATGAAGATCGGGGATCCTGTCCTGCCGGTAAAAAACCTCCCGCAGCGGGAAACATCCGGCCGGCGTGGCGCCGTCCCCCTCTTTCTTATCGGTGCTCACTCCTCCCTTTCCGATCGCGCAGCGATATTCCTTTCCGTTGAAAACAAGCACGCCCGACGAACTGACCGAAATAGTTGCCGTATTATTTTCCATGATCACTTATAAGATACCTCGTTCCCGCCCGGAATGCCACGTCGGAATTTCGCCGCCCTCTGTTGCTTTTTATTAAGATCTATTTAATGATACTCCGAGAAGGAGGTTGGACATGGGAAAAGAAATGTCCTGCTCGATCTGCGGCGGCGCCATGGAAACGATGCATTATGCCATCCGAGACATGAAACCGACCGAGAGCTACATCCAGTGGCTATGGCGGCACGTAGTGACCCTGTTCACCGTAGGACTCAAGTCGCGCAAATTCGCCACGATATTGCCGGTATGCGAGGCGTGCGTCCGAGCTCGGCTCTCCCATAACATCGTCAAGGACGGACAGAAATAGATCCATGACCGTCAACTGAGGCGTGCACTGCTCGAGAGCAATGCACGCCCTCTTTTTGTTAATCTTGACAAATAATGTATTTAATTTAATATTTTATCGATACATCTGGGATCAAATCGATCAAAAGGAGAAGATGGTCATGAAGAGGTTTTTTGCGGTCTGCACCTTAACAGCGGCATTCGTTGTTGGCATCGCCGGCTGCGGGGATAGCCAAGCGAAGGTCCAAGCATGGGTCCAGTACAATTACCCGGGAGCAACATACCTGGGAACCATCAGCGAAACGGCGAATGATGCCTATCAGGTCTATGTCATTTGCCAATCTGGAACCGTGAAACTGGTGGAAACATCAACTCGCCCAAGCGCAAGGATCTGGAACACCTTGGCACTGCCGAGCAATCGGGCCTCGTGCAAATAGAACCACCCCCAACGAATCGCTCCCCTCTCAAGAGGCGCACCCTCACCCGGTGCGCCTCTTTATATTTTCTCTTAATATAATATATGGAATGGACAAAGTTCGAATACTGGAGCACTATTCTTTTCAGTGAAGGGGGGGGTGGCGATGTCGAGCAAGCGGCGCATCCGAAAGAATGCCCGCAAGGGAAAGTATCGGCACAAAGACCAAACGGCAGCGACCGCGGCGGCCATCTCCTACCAAAAGGAGTTTGGTCAGTTCATGAACGTCTATCGCTGCAAATTCTGCAAGGGTTGGCATATTGGCCATCCCAAAAACCGCCGCTTATTCTAACGGCGGTTTTTTATGTATATACAGGACTGAATTCGTTTCGAACAGGAACTGAGTTGACAAACTATAAGTTTTTATTTTATTTTATGACCAGAAAGGAATCTTCATGACCGCACAAAGGATTTTCAGGGTAAGCAAAGAAGAGATGCCGGTTGTAACGAAAGACCCTGGGATGGCCGCCATCATAAGGGAATACGGAGGCGTTCCAATGGTCCCTCGCTCGGAAAGAAACTACATCGATACAGAAGACAGAGTGATCATCGTCGGCGATGGCGGTGATTCCGGGGCCGATAACCTTACGCCCCATCGAGGGAAGCACGGGGTTGTCCTCTCTAACGATGGATCTGGCTTCTGTCGCGTACGCCTTGATGACAATAACGTTGTGTACGCATGGAATCGCCGCGACCTCGCATGGGAAAAAGACTAAAATAACCAGCTGCCGCGCCCGCCACCAGAGAAACATCTCTCGTGGCGGGTTTTCATATTTCTTAATGCAGGACGGCGGATCAGGTCAGAATCTCCGCCTGAATTGGTTCGCTCGTCGAAAATAAAAGATAGTCCCGCCACGGCGGGACATAAGAAGCCGTAACATAAAATTGCGCCGCGGCGCAATTTTATTAACGGACTTCTAATGTGCGCAGGGCAGGATATGGAACCTTTCCGCGCAACCCCGACCCCCGTTTGGGACACCCACGGTTTCCCATTCCTTCCTACACGGGGTTGCGCTCCGGTTCGAATCCTTTCGCCACGAAACACGAACAAAAACAGCATCCTCGATCGGACGCCGTTTTTGTTCGTGTGCGCAGGGCAGGATTCGAACCTGCGTAGCCCGAAGGCGTCAGATTTACAGTCTGATGCGATTGACCACTCCGCCACCTGCGCAAAAAGGACACTGACTATTATAGCTCATTCAGCAATTTTTTAAAGGCATTGCCTCCCTTATACGATTTTATCTCACTTTCTCTTCGTATGGCCTCAGCACGGGTGGCAAACTCCTCTTGGTAAACGATCCGGTACGGCATCTTTCGGCGCGTCGAAGGAACGGCACCGGCATTATGTCTTACTAAACGATCGGCCACATTTTGCGTCTGACCCGTGTAATAAGATCCGTCCTTTTCACTTTGTAAAATGTAGACGAAATACATAAGCTTCGCCCGAAGGCGTCCCGCCGATGGCGGGATGCGATTGGTCCCGCCATCGGCGGGACCACCTGCGCAAACTCTAACTCACCTATTATAGCGAGGATACGGATTCTGTAAATCTCTCCCGGCTTTTGCCCGGGGTATCCTGCGGATACCCGCGCGCATTCCGCCACGGCAGGACACGATGGACTAAAAACATCTCTTTATCGACGACCGTTCATAAAGAGATGTCCGCATCTCTTATCCTACGATCGTCGATAAAGAGATGCGGGGGCGGGGCGGGGCGGGGTGAAGAGGGTCAGGCCGTGACGCGCGGGAAAAGCGGCTCGATCCGGGAGGCGCGCGTCGCGCCGTCCTCGCGGCGGATCGCTGCCGAGATCTTCCGCGAAGAATCCGGAAGATAAGGAAGCAGGACCTCCGCGACGGCCCCGAGAAGCGCGATCAGATTTCCAAGATTTTCACGGCGATCCTCGCCGTCCTGGATCGCCCAGACCGCTTCATTGTTCATATACCGATCCCCAAAAGAGATCGCCGCCCAGATCGCCGCAAGAGCCTCATTAAATTTGAATTCCTTGGTTCTCAGGAATGCGAGCTGCCGCATACGATCCATCTCCAGCTGGAAGGCGGGATCCGAAAGTTCGGCGACCGACTCCTCCTTCTCCGCGAGCGCGAGCACGCGCGCGGCGAAATTACCAAGACCGTTCGCCAGGTCGGCATTGTACCGGTCGCGCATCTTCGCTTCCGAAAAATCACCGTCCTCGCCGAACGGGATCTCGCGCAGGAGGAAATAGCGCAATGCATCATTGCCGTAGCGGGCCGTAAGGTCCAGCGGATCAATGACATTGCCGATCGTCTTTGAGATCTTCACGCCGTCGATCGTGAAAAATCCGCTCGCGAGCGCCTGCCCCGGCAGCGGCAATCCCGCCGACATGAGCATCGCCGGCCAGATCACGGCGTGGAAGCGGAGAATATCCTTTCCGACGACATGGATGTCCGCAGGATGCTGTTCCCATCCTTCGATCCCGCCGACGACCGTGATGTAGTTCACGAGCGCGTCCGCCCAGACATAGATCACCTGCTCCGGATCATCAGGAACCGGAATGCCCCATGCCTTTTTCTCGCGCGAGAAACTGACGTCCTCAAGGCCGCGCTCCACGAAGCTTTTCACCTCGTTGAAGCGGTTCGCGGGCGCCACGAAGTCCTCGTGCGCCGCATAGAAATCCAGGAGCGGCTGCTGATATTTTGAAAGTGCGAAATAATAGTTCTCCTCGGAGACCCAGTCGGGCTTCGTCTTATGCTCGGGACACAACCCGTCGGGCGTCAGTTCGTCCTCGTTCAAAAAGGCCTCATGGCCGCGGCAGTACCATCCCTCGTATTTTTCTTTATAAAGGTCCCCTGCCGCCTCAAGCCTCCGCCAGAAATCCACGACGACCGCCGCGTGGCGCTCCTCGGTCGTACGGATGAAATCCGTATAAGAAAGACCGAGCTTTTCCCAGGTGGACTGCCAGATCTCCGCCATCCGGTCGGTATATGCCCGTATCTCCTCGCCGCGCTTTGCCGCGGCATCCACGGTCTTCTGTGCGTTCTCGTCCACGCCCATGGAAAAGACAACGTCCTCGCCCTGGCCGAACCGCCAACGCGCCAGTACATCGGCAACGATGCTCGAATACGCATGGCCGATATGCGGCTTGTCGTTCACGTAATAGATCGGCGTGGTGATATAAAATTTGTTATCCATGGGAAGCGATGACAGTATAGCACAAACGGAAGGTCACGGAATCGGAACTCCCCGCTTACTGACGGACCATTCCTCGATCACCTCCTGGAAGACCGCGGCGGCCGGAACGGCGATCACCATGCCGAGGAATCCGCCAACCTCGGCCCCGATGAGAAGCGCGGTGATGACGATCACGGGATGCAGGTCCACGGCGCGGCGCGACATCAGCGGCACGAGAATATGCGATTCGAACTGCTGCGCAAGAACGAAGAACACCAGCGTGGAAAGCGCGAGGACCGCGGAAACATTCATCGCCGTGACGACCGCGACCGCACCGGAGGCGATGGGGCCGATAAACGGCACCAGTTCGAACACGGCCGCAAGGATCGCGATCAGGAACGCTCCGGGAACATTGAGGAGCGTAAGGCCGCCCCACACAATGACGCCCATGATGACGCTCAGCACGATCTGCATGCGGAACCACGAACCGATCTTCCGCCGGGACCGCTCGTAGATACGGAGCGCGGCCGGTTCAAACGCGACCGGAGAGATGATCTTGATGAAACGTTCCACGCCGTCGCGGCTCAGGCTGAGATAGAACGAGCTCGCGATCACTGAAACAAGAAGGCCCGCGCTGCCAAGCGCACCGGAAAAGAATCCAAATCCGCCGGTTCCGGAAAAGATCTGCTTGGACAGTGCGCGCATAAAACCCTCCGCCGACTGTGCTGTCCGAAGGCTCAGAATGAAGCTTAATCCTCCTCCCGAGGACGTTGACGATTGGCCGGCATTCAGAAGAAGCGTATTGACCTCCACGATGGCGAACGGCAGCACGGCGTAGACCACCAGAACAACGAGCAGGATCGCCGACAGGAATACGAGCACCACGCCCAGGCTCCGGGGAACCCGCAGGCGGCGCTCCACCGCATCGATCATCCCCTCCAGGCCCGAAGAAATAACGATGGCAAGGAAAAGACCCAAAATGACCTGGTGCCCCAGATAGAGCACCATCGTAAAAAGCGCGAAAATGCCGATCCGCCACAGCGTCCCCCATGAGACCTCTACGATATGCCGTTCCTGACGTTCTGCCATGTTTTAGGGAAGGGTTATGATCTTCTTGAATGCGCCTCCATCGCGATACGGACCGATCGCCGAAAAATTCATACGGTCGTTCCGAAAGACCGCACGGGCGACGGAACGCACCGCGGCGGGCGTGACCGCCTTCACGCTATCCATGACGAATTCCGGCGTGTTGATCTTGCCGGTCAGGATCTCCTGGCCGCCGTAAAAGCTCGCAAGCTCGTCGGAGGTTTCAAGTCCCAGAATAAGGCCGCCGATCATATGCTCCTTGGAACGTGCGAGTTCCTCGCGCGGCACAAGCGTATCCCGCAGCTTCGCGCACTCCTCAAGGATCGCCCGCACCACAATATCCGTCTTTCCATGATCAACGCCGGCCGCGACGCCGAACACGCCGTGATCCAGAAAGAGATCCGCGTCGGCGCCAATGTAATACGCCGCTCCCAGTTCATCGCGAACCCGCTTAAAAAGCCGTGAGCTCATGCCGCCGCCAAGGACGTCGGCGAGCACCTGGAGCGCATATCGGCGCCGGTCAAAAAGCGGGAACGCACGGAAACCGAATGCAATATGGCTCTGTTCCGATTCCTTATGGCGCACGAAGACCGCGGGCGATACCTGCGCTTCCCGCGTCCGCACCTTCTTCGGAGCCTTCCCCCGCTCCAGTCCGCCGAACTCCTGCCGCACCTTGCGGAGCACGGTCTTCTCGTCGAACTTTCCCGCAATAATGACAAGGGTTCCTTCCGGAACATACCGCGCATTCCGGTACGCCAGAAAATCTTCCCGTGCCAGTTTCTTTACGATCTCCTTTTCCCCGGCAATGCTCCATCCCGCGGGTTGATCGCCGTACATGAGCGCCGCAAGGTCTTCCTGGACTTTGGCCTTTGGCATGTCATTGTACATATTGATCTCTTCCACGATCACGCCGCGCTCCTTCTCGATCTCCGCCGCCTGGAAAAGCGGGTTCAGATAGAGGTCTGAAACGATATCAAGGATCTTCGGGAGTTTTCGGGCTTCGGCCTTCGCCCAGTAGCCCGTATATTCCTGACCCGTAAAAGCGTTGGACTGGGCCCCGAGCCCCGCCAACTCCTCCGCGATCTGACCGACCCGCGGCCGGCGGGACGTTCCCTTGAAGGTCATGTGCTCCAAAAAATGAGAAACGCCGTTCACCGGCTTTTTTTCGTATTCCGAGCCGGCCGCAACGAGGATGACAACGCTTGCCGCCAAACTCTCCTTCCGCGGGACCAGAAGCAACCGCAGGCCGTTCGCGAGGGTTATCTTTTTGAAATGTTTCGCCATAATGTTCGTTTCCGATAGTTCACGTTGGTATAACGTAAATTTCAGTATATCGTTTCGCGGGAAAAACCGCCACCCGTTCGGAGGGCTTTTTCTCGCGCCATGTCATCCCGAGTGCAAACGAGGGATCCTTTCTTTGAAGCTTCTCAGAAAAGATTCCTCGGCAAGCTCGGAATGACAGGATCAGCCCTTCTCGCGACGCCCTTTGGGTGTCACCCAGAAGCCAAGGCGCCATTTTCCGCCAACCGCAAGACGCGTCTGGGCCTCAATGCCCGGAAAAGCACCGAATATAATGAGCGTGAACGGCATAAGAACCCACTGCAGGAGGTACATGCCGTAATCCCGTATCCGGAGCTTCTGCTGCCGCGGCGGCAAAAGCAGGATGCTGAGCACGGCCGAACTCGCGATACCGACCATGGAAAGCGAGATGATGAGCCGCGTGATATGCGGCAGATTGTACGCAAGGAGAGTCTCATTATAATGCTTTCCGCCGAGAAAAAGCGGCAGCCATCCGAGAGCGAAGATCATAAGGGAGTTCGTCGCCCAAGAGTGATAACCCTCGATCGTAGAGAATGTCCAATACCAGCGCTTCTTCCGGGGGATCTCTTTATCCTTGCGGAATCCCTCGAGCAGGTAGGGAACATTCTCGGCGCCCCAGGCCCAGCGGCGCTGCTGCTTATAGATGTTCTTGACCGTCCCCCAGAAGGTCGGGGCGGACGGCGCATCCATTGCAACCGGGAAGAACAGTGGCTCGGTGCGAAAGTCGCCGTGGTAGCGGAAAAATCCCTGCCAGAAGATACGCGAATCCTCTGAAACGATGTCCTTCTGCCAGAAACCGATATCCACAAGCGTCCGGAACGGGATGGACTGCGACGAAAACGACGTCAGACGTTCCGGCCGCGATTGCTGCATCATCTGCCAGAACGTGCACGAGAACGAAACGACGCGCGCGAACGCGCCCGCCTCGTAGACGTTGTTGACGAAGAACGGAACCGGCTGATAGATGGCTCGAAACGGATCCTCGGCGGCGAGAAATGCATAGGTCAGGCGCCCGAAGTATTCGGGATAGATCTGGGTATCGATATCAAAGACCGAAACAAGGATCCGGTCGTACGGGATCGCCCCCGGATCGATGATCTCCTCCTTCGCCCGGGCGCCGGCCCATGCCTCGTTCGATCCCTTGCCCGGGATCTCGTCCGGCAGGTCCTTCGGATGCACCGTGACCAGGAACCGATGGAAGGCATCTTTGAATTCCGCCTCGAGCCGCGTCCCCATCGCCCGCACTGCCTCCCCTGCGCGCTCCTCAAGCGCAAGGATCACGATCATCTTCTCCTTCGGATAATGGGCGCCCGCCAGACGGATGAAGCTTTCCCGGACGACCTCGTACGGCTCGTTATACATCGGCAGAATAACAAGATGATACAGTTCGTCCCAGGCAGGCCGTGCCGCATCCTTCCGGACATCCCGCTCCTGCAAGCGCGCAAGCCAATCGATCTTCGTGTTCCGCTTCATCTCTGAATACGTCGCACGAAGATGGAACGAAAGAAACACGGTCTTGAGCAGCCAGTAGATGTCGAAGAGAATGATGAAGATGGAGACCCAGACCGGCAGCCAGAATGACAGCACGAACATCAGGATGAGCGTGAGCCAGGTAAAGACCGCCGGGATCGTTTCAAAAAATCGCCGCATGGAAATGGACTACTTCGCCTTCCGGAAAACCAGGTATTTATACCCGAAGAAGTCCCACAGGAAAGATGCCGCAATGCCGCAAAGCGGCGCAACGATATCGATCCAGATCTTCACCGAAACGCCGGATGGCTCAAGCAATTTCGCAAGCGTCGCCGTTCCGACGTTCACACCCCAGCCGACGAACGCAATGACATAGAACGAGGCCGCTTCCTTCGTTTCTTTGATCGCCCCCTCGGGGTGCGTGGAGCGCGCGGCGGAGAATGTCCAATATTTATTCCAGAAGAAACTGTTCGTGGTCGCGAACAGGAACGATATCGCCTTGAAAACGGCGAAAGTGGCCGTGGAAATGGAGGCCGTACCGAGCAGGAACGTCTCCAGATTGAAGACGCCCACATCAATGAACGAGTTCAATGTTCCGACAGCGGCGAACTGTCCGAACTGGTACAGCCCCTTGATCGCGCGCGACAGGAGCCAGAGGATCCAAAGCGCAAAAGGCGCGAACAGCGTGAAGAAAACGAAAACCCCGATCCGGCCGATGAGGCCGAGATGTTCCTGCGGCAGCGTGTTCGCCATGATCGGCTGGATCAGAAGCCCGACGGCGGCGCCGACGACAAGGATCAACCGAAGGTCCTTCTTTGACATGGACCTACTTCAATTCGTACACGAGCGACACCTGATCCGTGATGTCCTGCGTTCCCGGCTCGATCGTCGGCGTGCTTGCTGCCGCGCCCGCACCGAGCGAGGTCATACGATAACTGATAGGCGAAAAGATCGGTACATTGCCGTATTCCTGGACGCTCACCACGCGGCCGAGCGAAACGCCGGCCTCCGAGGCCATCTCCGCGGCCTTCGCTTCCGCCTTTGTCATTGCGTCGGCGCGCGCGATCGCAAGGAACTTATCCGGATTATCGAACGTGAAGGTGACGCCGCTCACCTGATTGATGCCAAGCCCCGTAAGACCGCCGAGAAGTTTCGCGATATTTGAAAAATCGCGGATCTTCACCTGGACCGTCTGGGTCATCGTATATCCCACAATGGTACTTGAACTGATAACACGCGTCGGAACCGGAACAACCGCCGACGTGACCGTCGAAACGCCAAGCGGCGACGTCACTGTCTCCGTCTGATAGTTCGGCTGGATACTGTAGTCGGTCGTCGCAATGTCGCTCGAGGCGACATTCAAGGATTTCACGAAATCGATGGCCGCGGCCATTTTCTGATTGTTGTCGTTCGTCAAAGCATCAGGATTCTGACCCTGGGAAATAACAGAGAACGAAACCTCGGCGAGGTCGGGGGCTGCGGTCGTCTTCCCCTGGGCCGAAACCGTAAGCTCCCGTGCGGGAGCGAGCGAGCCACCCCAGTTCGCGACGCTCTGTACGCCGACCACGGTCACCGCTACGGCACAGACCGCAAGAACATACCACAGGACGATCTTATGGACGTCCTTTTTTGGAAGTTTATCCATGAATAATGCTTTGTTTTATTATTTTTTTCACCTCCGGGACACGGAGGCTCGCGCCCCCCACCAGGACGCCATTGATCTCAGTATAGCACAAGTAATCTCCTACCGTGGCGCCGTCCACTGAACCTCCGTAGAGAACGCGGCACGAGCCGCCGGCGACCGACCGGATGGCACGGGCCGCCGCCACGGCTTCTTCCGGAGGACAATGGCGGCCCGTGCCGATCGCCCAAATGGGCTCATAGGCAATGGAAACGCCGTTCCTCTCTCTCGCGCCGATGCCGCGGAGAGCTTTCTTGACCTGCTCTTTAATATGGCGCTCCGCCGCTGCGGCGCCGTTCCGGCGAATGGAGGCCTGCTCGCCAACGCAAAGGATGACCCGTAATCCGCTCGCGAGCGCAGCTCGGACCTTCCTATTGATCATCTCGTCTGTTTCTCCCAGGAACTGTCGCCGCTCCGAATGGCCGATGATCGCGTAACGCATTGCAGGGCCAAGATCGCGCAACATGGACGGACCGATCTCCCCGGTATAAGCGCCC
>DAIBYH010000017.1 GCA_027424065.1 Candidatus Parcubacteria bacterium
GGCCCGTCCGATCTCGGACAGGAATCTCCAGTCGCTCTCCGCGGCGTTCGCGGGTCCGAAGGATTCGGTCGAGACGCGGGTCAGCCCCGAGCTCGTTGCCGGCATACGGGTCACCGTGGACGGTGAGCGCGAGCTCGACGGATCGCTGAAAGGAAAGATGGATAAGATGTTCGGGGGCGTCTAGGGTCAAAAAAAACAGAAAGCGCAAAAATCAAAATTGAAACGCAAAGATCAAAACTTTCGAACTTTCAATTTCAGTTTTGATTTTTGACTTTTGCATTTTACATTTCCCACCATGAGCTATGAAATCATAGAAAAACTGAAGCAGGAGATCGCCGGCTACCGGGACAATCCGGAGTGGGCGGAGATCGGGCGGGTCATTGAGGTTGGCGACGGCATCATCAAGGTCGTCGGGCTTCGCAATGCGGTGAGCCAGGAGATCCTTACAGTCGTAACGAAGAAAGGGGAGCGCACGGCGCTTGCATTGAGCCTTGAAGAGGGGTCCATCGGCGCGCTTGTCATTGATGACTTTCTTCCGATCGAGGTCGGCGATACCGTCAAACGGACCGGCAACGTGCTTTCCGTCCCGGTCGGCGAAGAGCTTATCGGGCGAGTCATTGATCCGCTCGGCGTTCCGCAGGACGGCCTGGGCGACATTTTCCCGAAGGGTAAAACGCCGCAGCGCAATCCGCTTGAGGCGCCGGCGCCTTCGGTCCTCGAGCGTGAATCCGTGAACACGCCGCTCCATACCGGCATCAAGGCGATCGATGCGATCATCCCGATAGGCCGCGGCCAGCGCGAGCTTATTATCGGCGATCGCCAGACCGGCAAGACGGCCATCGCTCTCGATGCCATCCTGAATCAATTGAATGACAAGGGCCGCCGACGCCCGGTCTGTATCTATGTCGCGATCGGCCAGAAGGAATCCAAGATCGTGAAGATCGCGGAAACGCTCAAGCAGTACGATGCGCTCCAGTACACGATCATCGTCTCGGCTTCGGCATCCTCGCCGGCGGCCATGTGGTATCTCGCTCCTTATGTCGGCTGCGCGATCGGGGAATATTTCCGCGATAAAGGAGAGGACGCGCTCATCGTTTATGACGATCTCTCAAAGCATGCGTGGGCCTATCGCCAGATCTCGCTTCTTCTGCGCCGCCCGCCGGGACGCGAGGCGTATCCGGGAGATATCTTCTATCTCCATTCCCGCCTCTTGGAGCGCGCCGCGAAACTCTCCAAGGAGAAGGGCGGCGGATCGCTTACGGCGCTGCCGATCGTGGAGACGCAGCTCGGTGATGTGACGGCATATATTCCGACGAATATCATCTCCATCACGGACGGGCAGATCTTCCTGGAGTCCGATCTCTTCAACCAGGGCCAGCGGCCCGCGCTCAATATCGGCATCTCCGTTTCCCGCGTCGGTTCTGCGGCCCAGACGAAGGCCATGAAGAAGGTCGCAGGCAAGCTCCGTCTTTCTCTTGCCCAGTTCCGCGAGCTGCAGGCATTCGTCCAGTTTGCGACGGATGTCGACGAGGGGACGAAAAAGAAGATCCTCCAGGGCCAGAAGATCAGCGAGGTCATGAAGCAGGACGACCTTTCGCCGATGCCGTTTGAGACGCAGGTTTGCGTCTTCTATGCGGTTCTCAATAATTACTTCGAAAAAACGGAGGTCGCAGATATCAAGAAGACGGAAGCGGCGCTTGTGGAATACCTCGAGAAATTCCACGAAGAGGACATTCTGAAGCCGATCCGCGAAAGCGGCCAGTTTGATGAGGCAATCGAGGGCAAGCTGAAGGAGGCCTTGGGCAGGTTCCTTGAGAGGTGATGTGCGCAGGACGCGTCATCCTTTCAGATCGCCAGCAACTAATCACTAATCGCCAATCTCCATGGCATCCATCCAAAATCTCAAGCGACGCATCAAAAGCGTCCAAAATATCGGAACCATCACGAAGGCCATGGAGCTGGTGGCGGCAACAAAGATGCGGCGCAGCCAGGAGCTCGCGCTTTCGTCACGTCCGTATGCCTACACGGCACTCGAGCTTCTCGGGATCCTTTCCGATCTTAAGGATGTTCCACTGCCGGATCTTTTGACCCCCCGCGAGATCAAGAGGACGGCTTTCGTCATTGTGACGTCCGACCGCGGACTCGCCGGATCGTTCAACAGTTCGGTCATTAAAAAATTCGAAAATTATGTGAAGGAGCGGGGGATCGACGTTTCATCTCCCGAGTTCGTTTTTGTTGCGGTCGGCCAAAAAGCGAGGTCCTACCTCGAACGCCGGAAGTTGCCGGTCGCCGCATTCTTCACCCATGTCAGCGACTTTACGAAACTCGAGGAGACCGATCCTATCGCCGAATTTCTTATCGCCGGATACGAGAACCGCGATTTTGATGCCGCCATCATGTTCTTCAGTGTGTTCGTCACGGCCCTGCGGCAGGATGCCGTTACGCGGGAATTCCTTCCCGTCACCTACGATGCCGTGAAGGCCTCCATTGAGGACACGATCCCGCGCGCGGGGAGGTATTCCGATTATGCGGAATCACCTTCGTTCTTCGAAGGAAAGGTGGGGGAGTATCTGATCGAGCCTTCTCCCCGCGAAGTACTCGCGGAACTTGCACCAAAACTTCTGAAAACGAGGATCTACCATGCGATCCTGGAATCGAATGCTTCGGAATATTCCGCCCGGCGCATGGCAATGAAGAACGCCTCCGACAATGCGGGCGAGCTTTCAAAAAATCTGAATCTTGAGTATAATAAGTCGCGTCAAGCAGCGGTGACGAACGAGATCATCGAGGTCACGTCGGGGTCCGCAGCGGAATGATCGGTAAACGTTTAACGAACAAAAATGGAACAGAAAAAGGGAAAAGTAGCGCAGATCATCGGCCCAGTCATTGATGTGGAGTTCGGGGAAACTGCCGTTCTCCCTGCTATTTACAATGCCATTACCGTAAAGCTCGGCGATCACGAGATCACGGCGGAGGTGATGCGCCATTTGGAGCCCGGCAAGGTGCGGGCCATTTCGCTCGCTCCGACCGACGGCCTCGCCCGCGGTGCAGAGGTGACGGACACGGGTCATATGGTGGAAGTTCCGGTCGGCGAAGAGACGCTCGGGAACATCTTCGACGTCCTCGGTCGCCCGCTCACCAAGCCGGAGAAGCCGTTCAAAAAATTCCTCCCGATCCATCGCGACGCGCCGAAGTTCACGGAACAGTCCACGGCGACCGAGGTTTTCGAGACCGGCATCAAGGTCATCGACCTCATGTGTCCGTTCATCAAGGGCGGCAAGGTAGGCCTCTTCGGGGGTGCCGGCGTCGGAAAGACCGTTCTTCTCCAGGAGCTGATCCGCAACGTCGCGGAAGTCGGCGGCGGCGTTTCCGTCTTTGCCGGCGTCGGCGAACGGACCCGCGAGGGCAACGACCTCTATCAGGAAATGAAGGAATCGGGCGTCATCAACAAGACGGCGCTTGTGTTCGGCCAGATGAACGAAGTTCCGGGCGCCCGCGCGCGCGTCGCCCTCTCGGCGCTCACCATGGCGGAATATTTCCGCGACGAGGAAGGGAAGAACATTCTCCTCTTTATTGATAATATTTTCCGCTTCTCGCAGGCCGGATCCGAGGTCTCGGCGCTCCTTGGCCGCATGCCTTCCGCCGTGGGCTACCAGCCGACGCTCGCTTCGGAAATGGCGGAGCTTCAGGAGCGTATCACCTCGACCAAGAAGGGATCCATTACCTCCGTGCAGGCGATCTACGTTCCCGCTGACGACATCACGGATCCGGCGCCGGCAACGACATTCAGCCACCTGGACTCCAAGATCGTCCTTTCCCGCGCGCTCACCGAGATCGGCATCTATCCCGCCGTTGATCCCTTGGCATCAAGCTCGAGCGCGCTCGATCCGAAGATCGTCGGCCAGGAGCATTACGATGTCGCTCGGGAAGTGCAGAAGACCCTCCAGCGCTACCAGGAACTTCAGGACATCATCAACATTCTCGGCATTGAGGAGCTTTCCGATGCGGATCGCCGGACCGTGGACCGCGCGCGCAAGATCCAGCGCTTCCTTTCCCAGCCGTTCTTCGTTGCGGAACAGTTCACGGGACGTGCCGGAAAATACATCCCGCTCAAAGACACCATCAAGAGCTTCCGCGACATTCTGGACGGAAAATATGACGACCAGCCGGAAGAGAACTTCTATCTGAAGGGCGGCATTGAAGAGGTGGTATCAAACAATTCATAGCGCGGGATCATTTGATGCCGCGCCCGCGGAAGCAAGAACCCTGCTTTTAAAAATCGAAAATAATCCTTCATGAAAGTCGGAGTTTATTCCATGCAGAAGGTGCTCTATCAGGGCGATGCCGAGTCGGTGACCTGCGTTACCGCCGTCGGCGAGATCACGATCCTTGATCACCACGAACCGATGATCTCCCTTATCCGCAAGGGCCTCATGAAGATCGTGGATCGCGAAGGCCAAGAGCACTACATTCGGGCGGAGTCCGGATTTCTCGAGGTCAGGTCCGGCAACGAAGCGAGATTTCTCGTAGAGGAAGAAAAAGCATAAACATCACTCTCTCAAACCATGGAAAAGACCCTTTCTTACGAAACTCCGAAAGAGCATTATGTCGCCGACGCATGCGTCGTCTGGTGCTACGACGACCGGTTTTCCGGCCTGCTCGGCGCTCTTACGAAAGACTTGAAAAATTACGACCTGGTCAAGGTCGCCGGCGGAGCCAAGGCGCTCGCAGGAGATCCTTCTCCGGAGCGGAATTTCGTGCTGGGACAGATAACGACTTCTCTCCGGCTGCATGGAACGAAGCGGGTCGTTTTGATGCTTCATCGCGATTGCGGCGCTTACGGCGGATCAAAGCAGTTCGCGGATCCGGATGCGGAGGCGGCATTCTTCAAAGACCAGCTCGCCGCGGCAAGAGATTTTTTGAAGGGCGAGGTCGGCGATCTCCCCGTTGATGCGTATTTTGCCGACTTTGACGGCCTCTTTCTCTTGAGCTGATAAAGATCGCGAACGGCGAACGATAAAAAAACGGCGGGCCTCGCAATGAGGCCCGCTTTTTGTGCCGGACGGATTTCGTCAGGCGATCGAGGGGATGCCGTTCTGCTCCGCCCACGCCTCCCAGGATTCCCGGGAGACGAAGTAGGTGCGTTTGCGGCCGTCGCCATAATCAACATCGAAGAAGGGAGCGACCACGATGCCCTGATTGAGCGTCTTGATCTGCTGTTTGGCCCGCATGTGCAGGGCCATTTCCTGTTCGATTTCAATATGGTTCATCCTTGCCGCTCCGCAGGGCGCATGCGCCCGCGAGGCGACGGCGTGGATGTCCTTCAGTGCTCGCGCGTCGCTGATCTGGTCGAGGAACACGCTGTGTGCATGTTTCCTCTTGTTGACCGGCGAGCACGGGGCGCACGCGAGCGGTCCGCCGTGCCATCCGAAGACGTGGATGCGCGGATGCGGCCGATGGACCGTCTGCATGCCGCACTGGTGCTGGAAGACCTCCGCGAACTGGTCGGCGTCGGAGCAGGTGATGAGAATGGCTCCATTTGCCTGGTCGAGGCAGTGGTTTTCGATGTCCCGCAGGACGCCGAACTTGCGCCATTCGTTGATGACACTCTTCTCGTGGCGAGAAAGAGACAGCTGCATGGGTAACCCCCAATGTGAAATTTACCTAATAATATTATACCCTTTTTTAAAATTTATGCAAGTGCGGGATATTCCGCATTTTTACCTAGGTTGAATCTCGATAGGTTTTTAAGGTCGTGCTAAGCTGACCATATGTCCGATTTCAAGAAGAAAGTTCTTGGCATTGTTGCCGGGATACCGAAGGGGAAGACGATGACCTATGCCGAAGTGGCCCGCCGGGCAGGGAGTTCTCGCGCCTGTCGGGCCGTGGGCAACATCCTGAACGGCAATCACGATCCGCAGGTGCCCTGCCACAGGGTCATTCGGTCCGATGGATCGACGGGCGGCTATAACCGCGGCGCCCAAATGAAAAAGCGGATCCTTCGCCGGGAGGGCGCCTTGCCGATCACATGAATTTAAACAAGGCGGTAAAATTCATTGCCATCGCATTTGCGGTCATTATCGTGGCACTGCTCGCGATCCTGATTTTTGTGAATTCGCCGGGACCAGCGGTAAGCCGAACCACGACAGAAGCCCCGTTGCCGTGAAACTCCCCTGGCTCACGCCCTGGATATTCGCCCAAGATGGAATAAAAGAAATGCCGCCGGATCTCGGAGAGAGAAACGGCGGCGGGTGATCGGAGCGAGCGATCAGAAAAGATCAAGCTGAACGGGAAGGAGCGATTGCGTCGATAGAGCGGCGGGTGGCTCGGGCGAAGCGGGCGGGGCGGAAACGACGAGCAGCTCGTCAGGGGTCGTCACATTCGCTTTTTTGGCGGCGTGAAGCCTCTTTCTCTGAGCACTCCATCCCGAAAGGACATGCTGGATCTTTCGGAATGCCTTATCCCGGTCGCCCTGGAAATCGCCGAGTTCATTCCAGATTTCCTGGCGAAAGTCGGGATTTTTCCCCTGCGCCCGGGCGATCTTCAGCCGGTTCTTCACGCGGTGTGCTGCGCTTACAAAAAAGTCATCCACGAGGCACCTCCTATGCCACGGTAATCTGCTATATTTTTAGCATATTTTAAATAATTTTGTCAAATTCACCGCACAACAACTTGACACAAAAAATATCAATATATAACCTATGAACAGAAAGGAGAAATGCCATGAACCATAAAAAGTTCAATTGGAAAATTTCTTCCAGAGACCGATGCCCTTCTGGTACGGCAAGACGCCAGGAACAGTGCAGCTCTGGAGGGGGCGGCAACGGCAAGTGTGGCGGCAAGTAGCGCTACCCTCCGCCTTATCACCGAGGGGAACACGATGATCCTACTTCATCATTTCCCCTCTTTTCGTTTTTGACGGAAAAACTCCAAAAAAATTTCTGGAGGAATTTTCATTATTTTATTCCATGACAAACGGCTGTCCTCGATGAAGGTTTTGGTTATCCAGTATCCTATTGAATAGCCCGTCCATTTCTTATATTTTTTTCCGCCCAAAAGGAAATTTTTAATCGTTGCTGGATCATGTGAATCCAAAATATCCTCCGAGTTCGCAAGAATATCAATCGCTTTTTGGCGGGAAAGTGCGACCGCCCATGGCGTTGGCCGATGATCGAAGAGCTGTTCTCTAAAATTTTCCGCCAGCCCCTCTATAATGATCTCTTCCAAGAGAGCGTAGTTATTAAAATTATCGTAATGATGATAATAATAGATCGTATGATTTAACTCATGGGCGATGGTATTTTCTAAGGATCGGAGGGTATAGCTGTGAAAATCTATAAAAACATGGAATACGCAACTATATGCTGCCACCGCCATCACCCCCTCAAAAATATTGTCTTCCCGGCTGGGAAAATAGGGATATACAAAAATAAAATTTTTGACAGGAATTTTTAGGGTCTTGTTGCATTTTTCTATCGTTCTCAAGATTATCTTTCCGATGTTTTTTTTCTCTGTGTCGGAGATGGTCCGATAACCGTGGGTCGATCCGGATCCGATGTATCGAAGCAGGCCGTTTCGTAATGATTTTTCATCAGCATAGCCTGCACGGGAAATGCTCCCGCGCTCTCGCATATCACGAAGGATGTTATTGACAAAGCCCACGCTGCTTTTGCGGTGAATATTGGGAAAATAAAATTCTATCTGCGCCAATGAATTCATTCTTCAATCATAACAAATGAAATCGGGGGCAGAAAGTTGATTCTGCCCCCGGATCCTTCGGATTGGCTACTCGAAGGGGTGAGGGAATTTCGTAAGTTGGTGATGGGTTATACCGCGTCCGAACCGTGCTGCAATTTGGTAGATTCGCGGCATGCCTGTCGGTTCTTGCCGATAGCCAAACGTCATCTGCGTCATTCCGGGGACAATAGTCCTGACGATGTGCAATCCGTCGTTGCCTCCGTATTTGGCAGATACGGCGAGAGGTACCACAAGTTGCTTCCATCCTTTCTGATTAAAGCGCTTCATCAGAGATGCTCGCGACATCGCTGCGCCATGCGCCGCATCTTTGAAAGATATCATTCTATTGTCGCTAACCAGAAAATCGGATTGGCGAAAGTAGCGTCGCTGAGCATAGAGTCGTCCGTGATCGTTCGGCCAGACAACCTCATTTGGTAGAAGCGATGCTAAAGGGCCGTGCTGTAGGCGATACAGTATTGAGGATTCCACTTCCGTTAGGGCATGTTCGGTGGCATATGCAATATCGAAGCTGGAGCATGATGCACACGCCGTGAAAGAGATGTTCGTGTTCTGGGCAAAGACAAAAATCACCGGAGCGAGATCGAGTGTGTGATCCAAGAACCACACATTAAATCCGATACGCCGAAGATTCTGCAGGCGCTTCTGAATTTCATCCGGAAGCGTTTTGGGGGAAATGATAGGCGCGCTGATCCTACAGAGATATCTGTTCATAAACGCATCGCGCTCGACCAGTTCGAGGGTGCCCGTCTCGATTGCGGTTTGTTCATTTGGATGCGCAGCGCAACCCGATGAATTTGCGTAGCAATAATAGGGCGTTTCGGGAAAGTACGGGAAGTAGACGTGATCAGCGAGGACAAAAAACTCTTTCCCTTCCGCGTCATATGCCTTCGTCCATGCGTATTGTGCTGATTCGTCAAATGGCACAAACGGAAAACCGGGCAGGTTATATTGGCGCGAATGAAATCGGATAATTTGCCTCGGATCGACGACGCAATCCAATTCTTTGTAGCGAGCGCGAATTAAATCAGGAATACATCCACACGCTGTCCACTCCCGCGCTTCAGACGTTGCCTTCATGACAGCCATCTTTGGCGAGGGATCTCTCCCGTGGGCCCAATTACGCCCAGGAGATAAGCGCGCAGATGCAAGAGCGAAGCTCGGTTTGTAGTTCCTTGCGAGAGGAATCATCCAATCCACTTCAGGTTTGGGAGAGCTGTTTTCGGAATCCGATTGGAACCCTTCTTTTCCAAACGCGATTACGGTAAGGGGGTGATATTTCCCGTTGAGATTTACTGCGTCAGCAACCAAATCGTCGGCAAAGCCGCCGATCTCGAGGGTTGCTACGCCTCGTTGAGTCGCTTCGAGAAGGATGTTCTGTGCAACGTGTCCGGCTTCGAGCGTCGTGTAGAGCATTGCCCGGTTGCCGTATTTCGCGTTCGATACGGAGAACGAACCACTTATGACAATTGCTCCATGAACGCCATTCTGAATTCCGGCAGGGCTAAGGAAGGCCCTGGCGAATTTTAGCGTGTCTTCGGTGATCAACTTGAATCCAACCGATCCATTTTGGTCATAGCAGGCTTTATAGATGCCAGCTGCGAGATCTCCGCTTTTTTGGAATAATCCCACGCGAATATCAAGCGGATACAAAGCTCCGGCAGAAGGGACGGTTCTATGCGAGCGCTCATCAGCAGCAAAACATTCTCCGTAAGCGCTCCATAGCATATTGACGATGGTTTGGATCGGAACCTCCTCTCCGGAAAAGATTCTGGTTGATTTGCGAGATGCGATAAGCACCTCAAGATTTCCAAGATTCGGTTCATAGGTTTTATCGCAGATGTCCAAACGGTGCCTATCAACAGCATCATTGACAAGCGACGCAACCTTTTTGTTGCTGACGATTACAGGAAACAGCATGGGATTGGTAACCACTTGCCAAAATTCTTCTATAAGATTTCTTCCGTCAACAACAATTCTTTTACGGAAAAGATCACCAAGAAGACCAGAGACAGATTTCCTCTCCCATGAACTCGACATTTCATTGAGGACGCTTGCGACGGTCGTGCGACCATCGCAAAGATCGAGCATCTGCCGAATTACCACATTCGGCACCTCTACCGTAATTTCTTCAGTCAGCGTCTTAAAGGCTGTTTTGTTGCGGAAGACGACGGATGATGCACGCAGAACGGGAACGTCATCGAATTTCATTTCAAATCTCCTTTCCAGTTGTCAATTTATACCATTTATATATTGCGTAATATATAAATTTAAGTCAAATTTAGCAGAAATATCAGAATTCGGTACCGGATCCCTGCCGCCCTGGACTTCCTGTGGATATCTCAGTTGCGCCCCGATGCGAAATGGTACAATAAAAGCAAAGCCGGAGAGCGTCAATATTCATATAAACCTCATCAACTTTCATGCAAGAAAATAATGTCGGGATGGCGCAGAAAAAAACCGTTATCATCGCTGCAGTCGTTGCGGTGATCGTGATCCTCGGTGCCTCGTGGTATTTCTTCGGGCGGCCGACTCCGCCGCGCGCAACTTTCGCGCCGCAGGGGGCGCTCGTCTCCGGGTTCCCGCAGAGTCTGGTCCTGGACCAGGCGGCGGCGATCAGTAACAGCTATGCGATCGCCTACTCTCAGAACCTGAACCAGTACACGGCGAACTGGACCTCGGGCTCCAATATGGATTCGCTCTACCAGCGCTATCTCCAGTACTTTACGGAGAACGGCTGGACCATCACGAACTCCAGCACGGCCATCACGGGCTTCCGCGGTCTCTACGCCGTGAACCCGTCAGCTGACGTGAATGTGACGATGAGCGATGCCGGTACCGGCGGTCTCCGGGTCACCGTAAGCTATGTGAAGAAATAACTATGATATCCATGAAAAACGCGATGAAAAAATATTGGTATCTCGGCGGCATGCTTGCCCTCCTGGTCGCGATCGTTGCGGGTGTTCATGCCGTGCATCCTTTTGCGGTACGCACGGCGGACGCACAGGGCGCCGCAGCGAGCACGGTGACCTTCGGACTTAACGTGTATGGATATTCCATAAAAACAAACGGGACGCCAAATCAGGTGATCGGAACCGGTCCCATTGTGGACAGTTCGGGCGTTGCGATCAATCCTAACGATTACCGAAGCGGGACTCCTCATGCGATCTATCTGAACGCATCCTCCTATAGTGTGGACTTCCGCGTCGGCCTTGAGATCTGCCAACCCGATGGCACGAACTGCCATCAGGGATGGACGCCGTGGGCGAGCCAGATGGCGGCGAATCCGGCGGGCGACCCCTACTCCCCGATCGTGGGAGGCGGACCGGATGAGGTCGGTAATACGACGTGCGGTGCCCAGGAGGCGACGATTCACAACCGTCTCGGCGATATCTTTGTCGGCGTTCAGACGCGATCCCTGCCGCAGGGAGAGATCCTGAACAATGTCTCTTTGACGCTCATTCCGGTAGAGTGGGACTTCCATGTTCCTGTTGACAGCGTGACCCCGCTGAACTGCCTTGATCCGGGCAATATCCAGGCGACCCCGGGCATCACGCCGGCGGGCGGCGGCTGGAGCGGTGGAGCGTTTGATAAATGGAACAATGCGTCCACGGACGGTTTTGTGATCGGTCTGAACGTGGGGAATGTTCTCAACGCCTCGCCGGTCGGCAGCAATATTCCGACGTCATTCGGTGTGCATGAGACGAAGTTCACAGGAAC